>DATAEX010000432.1:0-3028 GCA_036257765.1 Bacteroidales bacterium | reverse complement strand
TCTTATAACAGGAGCCAGCTGTGGTTTAGGCAAAGATTTCGCATATGAACTGGCCTCAAGAAGGTATAATCTTCTGCTGGTTTCTCTTAAAGATGAAGGATTACCTGGCCTCTGCACGGAGCTTTCGGATCTTTACGACATAAAGGCCGATTATTTTGAAGCAGATCTTTCGGAACCGGATACAGTTTTCATGGTTGCTGATTGGGCAATTTCGAAAGGGCATGTTGCGATCCTGGTAAATAATGCAGGAATCGGAGGCACGAAGGCATTCGACGATGCTTCGGTTAAATATATCGATAATATAATACAGATTAACATAAGGGCAACTTCGTTATTAACCAGGCTCATGCTTCCCGAACTTAAAAGACATGACAACTCTTATATTCTGAATGTTACAAGTACGGCTTCGTTCAGTCCTGTTGCTTATAAAACCGTATACCCTGCTTCTAAGGCATTTATCTGGTCGTTTTCGAAGGGTCTGGCAGAGGAATTAAAAAATACGGGAATTCATGTAAGCGTGGTGTCTCCGGGCCCTATGAGGACAAATGCTGACGTTACCATGCGAATTGAGAATCAAAGTATGATCGGCAGGCTTGGAGTTATGACTACCAGAAAAACGGCCCGAATAGCAGTAAATCGGTTATTCCTCAGGAACAGGTTAATCATTCCGGGCTTATTCAATAAAATTAACTGGCTGCTTTCAAAACTGGTACCATTGCCAATAAGGCTTGCCCTGGTTTCAAAAGTGATGAAAAAGGATCTCGAAAACTATGCATTGCCGGTTAAATAATAGTACCTTTCAATCATGAAGGTTTTAGTCACCGGGGCTAACGGATTCCTGGCAAACAATGTAATCAGAGAATTGAACAGGCGAAATATTGATGTTCGCGCCTTGGTGCGGTCATCAGCAAATTTACACTCTCTTTCAGGATTAAAATATGAGATTTTCAGAGGTGATTTTACATTAAAAGAATCGGCCATGCAGGCTGTGAAGGGTTGTAATGTGATCATGCACATTGCCGCCGATACCTCACAACATTATTCAAATACAGTTTACAACTCTGATTGCAATATTAATGGAACTGAAAATTTACTGAATGCTGCCGTAAATAACCAATCGGATCGTTTTATTTATGTAAGTACAGCAAATGCATTTGCTCATGGAACAAAGGAAGTGCCTGGAGATGAGACATCACCGGCCCGATTTCCTTTTACATTATCCGGTTATGCCGTAAGTAAAAGTAAAGCACAGGATCTGGTGATCAGGTATTCACTTAAGTACGGATTATCATCAATTATTGTTAACCCAGCTTTCATGATAGGTCCATTCGATTTTAAGCCCAGTTCAGGTAAAATGGTAACGATGATGTATCATAGAAAGGTTATTCCCGTACCTCCGGGAGGAAAAAATTTCATTCATGTATGTGATGTGGCATATGCTATTTGCAATTCAATTGACCAGGGACGACCGGGCGAATGTTATTTACTCGCAAATGAGAATCTTTCATACAGTGAGTTTTACAGGAAAATGGAACATGTTTCCGGCAAAAAATACTACCAGGTCATTTTGAATAATGGCTTGATGGCTACGGCAGGCATATTTGGTAAAATAGTATCTTACACTGGTTATAAAACCGATTTGAATCCATTTAATGCCCGGATCTTATGTGAGGGAAATTATTACACCAGCGCAAAAGCAGTCAGAGAACTAGGTTTGCCTCAAACACCGGTCGATACGGCTATTAACGATGCTCTGGAGTGGTTCGGCAGGAACGGGTATTTGTAGCCGTCAGAAATTGCAGCTGCCTTATAAATTCATAAGTTTTTTAACCGCTTCAATTTCTTCGGGAGATATAATATGAGACATACCCGGGTAAATAGCAAGCGTAACTTCCGCACCCAAAGATTCCATTAATTCTTTCGATTCTTCGGAACGTTTTACAGGGACATGAGGATCATCATCACTGTTGCCAATGAAGACTTTTGTGCCTTCAAAATTACCACTATAGATCTCCGGAGTTATCGAATCACCTATAAGTCCCCCGGTGAACGCTGCAATTCCTCCATATTTTTTTGCGAAACGTGATGACGACTCTAATGCAAGACACGCACCCTGCGAAAATCCCATTATATAAAGATTCTCATAGCCAATTATGGAAGAGATATCATCAGAAAGTCGCTTAATTATTTCCACTGCAGATGTTAACCATGGCTCATTTTTGGTAACCGGCGAAAGAAAAGGATATGGATACCATGTATTATTTGCAGCCTGTGGCGCGGCATAATGAAATCTTTCATTGCCAAATTCTCTTTTTAGCTGAATTATATCTTCTGCAGAACCTCCACGGCCATGCAGGAAAATAATTGCCTTTTCAGATTTTGCAAGGGGCATTCCTTTTTCGAGGATAATATGACTATGCATCAGTCCCTGAATTTATCCCGATCGAAGCTAATTACCTGTAACCCGGACTCAATTCTCTGCCTGTCGCTTTCAGCCCATCCGGGAAGTTTTAAAGATTCACCAAGGTTTTCACTGTTTTCATCAATGGCAAAGCCGATATCGCTTGTAGCTACTTCAAAGAGAACACCACCCGGTTCTCTGAAATAGATTGAATGAAAATAATTACGATCAACTACGGGCGTCACGCTTAAACCTGCGTTAACAAGTTTTTCCCTTACATAGTGTTGTGCCTGGTCGTCTTTAACTGCAAAAGCCACATGATGTATTGTACCGCTTCCCGAAAGTCCTCTTGTACTTCCTGAATTATAAAGGATATCGACAAAATTTGCAGAATTGGAGTCAGAGCTATACCTGATCCTGTTTCCCTGTTCTTTCAGAAAAGTAAAATCCATCTGTTCAGCTAACAGTGCAGCCGTTCTTTCAAAATTGTCTTCATTCAGCAGAATCGCGTGAAAACCTTTAATGGCATATTCGCGCGGAACTATTCCACCTGTAAACCCTGACCTGTCGTCATGTGTATTTGCGACAAGTTCCAATCCCAGTCCTTCATGATCCTCGAAATAAATA
>DATAEX010000419.1:0-5216 GCA_036257765.1 Bacteroidales bacterium | reverse complement strand
CCTTCAAAAGCTGCGAATTTCATTGGTTGCACCCTTGCAATTAATTTAGCGGATCCATCACCCGAGAAAATAAGCATAAATGATGCAATCAGTCCGAACACCGAGGCAACAATCATACTTCGTTTAGCCATGTAACTCTCTCTATGCTTAAGCAGGAACCAGGCACTTATTCCCATAACGAAAATCGAAGCCAGAACATACCCGGAAGTTACAGTATGAATGAATTTATTGACAGCAAAAGGTGACAAAAGAACATCCCAGAAGTTCATCATTTCGTTACGCGCAGTATCAGGATTAAACCTCATTCCAACCGGGTTCTGCATCCATGCATTGGCAACAAGTATCCATAAAGCTGAAAGATTGGAACCAAATGCCACCAGCCAGGTGGAGACAAGATGGAATTTTCTGCTCACTTTGTTCCAGCCAAAAAACATGATGGCTATAAACGTAGATTCAAGGAAAAAAGCCATGATGCCTTCAATAGCAAGTGGCGCACCGAAAATATCACCCACAAACCATGAATAGTTTGACCAGTTGGTTCCGAATTCGAATTCAAGAATAATTCCCGTAGCAATGCCAATTGCAAAATTTATTGCAAACAGTGTCATCCAGAATTTGGTAATTCTTTTCCACTCTTCGCTTCCCGTACGAACATACATCGTTTCCATAATGGCAACAATGAATGAAAGTCCCAGTGTGAGCGGAACAAATATCCAATGGTACATGGCCGTGAGCGCAAATTGACCACGTGACCAGTTTACGAGGGAAAGATCAATGCTTTCAAACATAATTACCGCGATTTTGAAAGTTGTTCAATAACAAAATCTCCCCGTTGCTTATCATTGCTGAATTTTTGTTTCAGCACATCGGGAAAGAAAAATAGCTTAAATACGGCAAAAAGAATAAAAAGTTTAATGAGGATTATTACCCATAACCGTTTGCCGACGGTCATATTTCGGAACCCATCGTAATAAAAACAGAATATACTATGAAATAAATTTTTTGTCAAGGAAACAATCCGGTCTTTTGTAAAGTTAAAAATTTTGGACAAACTGCCAAACTAAGTCTGCTAAGTCTGCTAAGTCTGCTAAGTCTTCTAAGTCTCCTAAGTCTTCTAAGTCTGCTAAGTCTCCTAAGTCTCCTAAGTCAAGACCAGCAGACCAGAAGACCAGAAGACCAGAAGACCAGAGGAACGATTTACATTGCGTCTGAAATTAAAAGAAGTTATTTTTGGGCAAGCGAAAAACTATTGGATATGCCGGATCAGCAAGTTTTAAAAGTTACTGAAGATGTCACTTGGATTGGAGCTCTTGACAGGGACATTGTCACTTTCGACATAGTGATGGAGACCAAAGAGGGGACTACCTATAATTCCTATTTTATAAATGCACAGAAAAAAGCTGTAATCGACACTGTAAAAGAAGGCTTTCATGAAGTATTCCTGGATAAGCTGAGGAGATTGACAAATCCGGCTGAAATCGACTATATCATTGTAACACATACTGAACCCGATCATTCCGGCAGTTTGAAATATCTCCTTGAAGCAGCGCCTAAAGCTGTAGTTTATGGCAGCAGGCAGGCAATTAGTTACCTGCAGGATATGGTTGAAAGGAAGTTCGAATATGTTTTTGTGAAAGATGGTGATACACTTGATTTGGGCGATAAAAAAATAACTTTTATCAATGCACCGAATCTGCACTGGCCCGATACCATGTATGTCTGGCTCAACGAAGACCGGTTGCTTTTTACCTGCGAGTCTTTTGGCGCACATTTTTGCAGGGATGCCATGTTTGATGATATGGTTGAAAACTATGAAGATTCATTCAAGTATTACTTCAACGTAATTCTGAGACCTTTCAGCAAATTCATGGTAAAAGCTTTGGAAAAGATCAGGCCACTCGATATAAATATCATTTGTCCCGGACACGGGCCCATACTCCGGAGTACATGGAAAGAAAAGGTTAAAATGACAGAGAAATTTGCAGAACAATATATTGCCGATTCACTTTGTCTTGATAACAGCATATTGATAACCTATGTAACTGCCTATGGATATACCAGGCAAATGGCTGAGGCAATTGCGGAGGGCATCCGGGAGGTGGTGGATTACAAAATCAATGTAATCGATATCGAAAACATTCTGCTTGGCGAGCTGGAAGAACTCATAACAAGGAGTAAGTCAATTCTGATTGGTTCCCCGACTATCAATCAGAATACGCTTTTGCCTGTATACAGAATGTTTGCCGTAATCAATCCATTACGCGATAAGGGTAAAAAAGCTGCGGCATTTGGTTCATTTGGCTGGAGCGGTGAAGCCGTTAAGCTAATTGAAAATCAACTTCGTGCTTTGAAGCTTAATGTGGTAATGGACGGTATAACTGCCAAATTTTCCCCAAACGAGGAAAAACATAGTCAGATGGTTGAATTTGGCAGAAATTTTGCCCGGTACCTTATCGAAAACTGATCACTTTGCAATGATTACTTTCCATGAGCCAATAGTCACCGCCTGATTTTTGATTCTGAGGAGATACATTCCATCAGGCAAATAATCTACCGGTAATTCATGCATGGTTACCCCTGAAGGTAAGGTTGATGAATGGACAGTGCTTCCCAGGTTATTGATCACTTCAATTGTAAGATCTTCTTCTGATTCCCTGGTCTTTATATAAATAAGTTCTTTTGCAGGATTTGGGAATATATCAAAACCTTCGGCCGAATTCACATCCTCAGGATCATCAGTACCGGTCACCAAACCACGTGTATCCAATTCGGCCTGGTAAATTTCCTGGGTAATTTCATCCTGAATAAAGCCTGCTACTCTTAGCGTGGAAGAATCATATACATTTTCAATTCCCCACGATTCAGTAACAACGACCCATTCGCCTGAAGTCCATTCTTTATAAAGGGCTGTTCCTGCGGCATCGGGCAGCATGGTTTTGACCACATTCCTGAAATATGTGGATCCGTTGCTGCCAGTTACATCATCGACAAGTGATTCAAGCACGGCGATCCTTACTGATATTTCTGTAAGCGGCACGTCGTTCACTGCAGAAATAATGACCTGGGCATATAAGCTGTCGCCTTCGATCATAGAGTATACCTCCAGTTTAAAGTCACTGTCATACAACGATTCTACAGCCAAAACATTCGGATCAAGGCTTCCTGAAACATAATCTACACGATCTTTGGCTTCCGTGCCTCCATTTACCATGGTGTAGGGCACACTGGATACACTGTAATAAAATTGCCTGGTGGAAGGAATAACCGGATTATCCAGGTTCATCGGATCTTCAGCTGGTTCAGCCGTATGATATTGCAGATCGATAATATTGGTACCTGAGATCTCAATTACCTCATACAGGATTGAATCCGCCATGGCACTGTTCCTGTCAGAAGAGTTTGTGAAGTGTTCTATAAGGAGATTGCGGTTACGCTCGACAAATTGTATATCATCAATTGCTATGCCATCGTTTCCAAAAGCATCCCCGGAAGCGTGATAATGGATTCTAAACATAACCTGGGGCTCATCAGCCAGAAAATCCAATGCATGGCGGGTTTCAACCCATCCGGTATCTTTGATGGCAGTCCAGCCAATGGTTTGTTCTCCCGGATCACCGTAATAACTATTAAACCAATTTATTCCATCATTCAGTGATCCTACGGGATTCCATGATCTTCCGTTATCAGTTGAGTACTGCAAACCAGCCCCGTCACGGTTGTCCGCAAACGATCGCCAGATTTTAGCAACAAATGTAGGTTTCTGTGTACCTGTAAAATCGAAGCACGGGCTTGTGATCCATGATTCTTCTTCAGGTACGGGATTTTCAGTTATATCAGTATACCAGCATTTCTGACCTGAGAACGGACTGCTAAACCCGCGAAGAGGAAATCCGTGTCTTTCAGGTGTGCCCAACTGCCAGCTGTTATTTTGAAGAGACGGAGCATTTGCACTTTGCCATTGGGTAGGATCCTCAAAATCTTCAAAATAGTTTTCGCCGGCCAGTTCTACAACCGGTTGCAACCAAAGAACCCTGACTGCAGTATCCGTACATCCGTGAGAATTTGTTGCCTTCAGAGTAACCGTATAATTGCCGGGTTCCGGGAAATTGTAAGAAATATCTTCTGAAGACCATGATGCGGAATCGGTTTTACCGTAAATATTCCACAGATAACTGCCGCTACCCAGAAATCCGAATGACGAAACTGAAGTATTTGTAAAATGAATAGGCTGACCAGGATTATAGCATTCTGTTCCCCATACAAAATCGGCCTTAAGTTGTTCTCCGATCTCAAATGACCGTTCCACTTCAGTGCCATCGGAAGCAGTATAGGTTATCGTATACTGACCTGCTGCCAGTAGAGAAGGATCTACTGTTGCCGTATTATCTCCATGATCTGTGAGTCCCTGACCTCCACTTATTTCAAAATTCCCTGTTCCGCCTCCTCCCGTCATATTGATTCCGCTTACCTCGAACGGTGGATCATTAAGACAGAAACCTGTTCTTTCACGTGTGAAAAGTATCTCTGCTGATACCTCAAAAATCCTTACAGAAACGGTATCGTAACCAAAACATGAAGAAGAGTTCTGACGGTATTTATAAACTATATTATTGTTGCCAACTTCAGCCAGTGCCGGTAAAAAGTACCACACATTCTGATAATGAAGTACTCCGCTGCCCGAAAATTCTCCTCCGGATGGACTTCCTTCAATGGGAATCCATTCAGTAAATTTCTGACTATAGGATTCTGCTAATCCCGATATACTTACATCGGGTGCAGAGGATTTGGTGACAACTGCATTTCCGGATGCAGTTCCATCACAATATTGGTCATAGACTTCAAGTAAAGTATATGTTCCGGCCTTACGAGCAGTAATCCGGCCCGGTGAAGAACTGACATCGTCTATGGTAACCGGTGTTTCAGAGTTCACCCGGTAAGTAAATTTCCAGGGAGGAGTTCCGGTCAGGTTTACATTCAATGTAGTACTTGCATCGCCACAAATAGCCCCGTTTCCGCTGAGTGATGCAGTTGGAGTATTCCTAACCCTGACTATTCCTGTACCTGAAACTGAGCCTCTGGCGAATGCATCCTCTACGGTAGCAAGTGTATAAAAACCCGGTTCATCAGCTTTTAATGTATATGTTGAACTTCGTATGTTATTTATTTCCTTGGCACTTGAACTGTTATATAAAACGGTTATGTCCCATGGCGGGGTT
>DATAEX010000409.1:0-4601 GCA_036257765.1 Bacteroidales bacterium | reverse complement strand
ATCATTGTAGCCCTTTTAACGGCACTGGTGCCCTTTATTGTGCTCGTTTTTGAAATTCCTCTTCTGGCAAAAGAATATGGCTTACCCTTCAGAGAAATATCGAAGTACCTGATTTTCTGGATAACCGGCTTTTCATTATTTGCTTTCCTTTTAAATCTGACCAGAGAAATTGTTAAGGATGCACAGGACTTTGAAGGCGATCAGGCATATGGAAAAAGTACTATTCCTGTTGCCTGGGGAACAAAAGCCGCCCGATATATTTCAGTAATAATTTTAATAAGTACAATCGCCCTGTTATTAATAGCATGGACCGGGTTCATAAGAGACACAGTAACTATCATCTACTTCTGTCTTATGATTGTTATACCTCTGCTGTTTGTAATTTTCCGGCTTCTTACCGATGACAGCGAGGCTGGTTATCGTATCGTTAATATTGTGCTGAAGATCGTCATGATTACAGGACTAGGATATGCTGTTGCTGCCAATTTAATTTTAAATAACATGATGAGATGACCACTCTGGAGGCAATTGAGAAATTAAATAATTTTGATATAATCCTTGCATCTAAGTCACCACGCCGGCAGCTATTATTGGAAGGAACGGGCATAAAGTTCAGGACGGTGAATCATGAAGATATGGATGAGGTATATCCGTCGGTACTTAAACGGGAAGAAATACCTGTTTATCTGGCAAGGGCAAAAGCCCTGCATTACCAATCGTTGATGACTCATAATTCGGTTTTAATTACAGCAGATACTATTGTTTGGTTGGAAAACGAAGTGATTGGCAAACCGGCCGATTCTGATGACGCGGTTCGCATGCTTATGAAGCTATCTGGGAATATGCACGAGGTTTTCACCGGAGTCTGTATAAAAACTTTAACGAATGAAACCCTGTTTCACGCAGCCACGAAAGTTTATTTCAGAAGACTGTCTTTAGACGAGATCAGGTTTTATGTAAATACCTGTAAGCCGTTCGATAAGGCGGGTTCATACGGTGTGCAGGAGTGGATCGGGTATGTTGCTGTAGAACGAATTGAAGGCTCCTTTTATAATGTTATGGGCCTGCCGGTTAAACAGCTTTATTGTGAACTGATTAAAATTGTAGAATAGTATTTCATTTTTTTATTATGCGAAGATTGATCTTTTCTTTTTTGTTCCTGGGATTATTTTCCAGATCTTTTTCAGGCGAAGGTATGTGGATTCCTTTATTACTGGACAGCCTTAACTTTAAGGATATGCAGGAGAAAGGGCTTCGTCTGGGCCCTGAAGAGATTTACAGTTTAAACCAGCCAAGTTTAAAGGATGCAGTGGTAATCTTTGGCAATGGATGTACGGGTGAATTAATTTCTCCCGAAGGTCTGGTAATAACCAATCATCATTGTGGTTATAGCCGAATCCAGGCACACAGTACTGTGGCAAATAACTATCTGGCCGATGGTTTCTGGGCAGAATCAAAAGAAGCGGAGCTGGCAAACCCCGGGCTTACAGTATCTTTTCTTGTGCGAATTGAAGATGTGACAAAAGAGGTACTGAACGGAATTACCGACGAAATGCCTGAGGCTGAACGCATTCAAAAAGCAGCAGTTAATATCAATTTAATTAAAAGTGAATCAATAAAGAATACACAATACCAGGCTGAAATTAAACCGTTCTTTTTCGGAAAGGAATACTTCCTTTTTGTTTATGAAGTGTTCAGGGATGTAAGATTAGTGGGTGCCCCTCCTGAAGCCGTCGGCAATTTCGGAGGTGATACGGACAATTGGATATGGCCAAGGCATACCGGAGATTTTTCTTTGTTCCGTATTTACGCGGATAAAAACAATAATCCGACAGATTATTCATCTGAAAATATCCCATATAAGCCGAAAAAGTATCTGAATATTTCTGTTAACGGATTGAAAGAAGGCGACTTCACCATGATTCTCGGTTATCCGGGTCGCACAGATCAATATCTTATTTCAGATCAATTGCAGCTGATCGCAGGTAACACACTTCCTGCAAAGATTGAAATGCGGACTGCAAGGCTTGCTGCTATTCAGGAAGTAATGGATCGCGGTCCGGAATATAAGCTTCGTTATGCTTCAAAGCATAAAAATATTTCCAATTCATGGAAAAAATGGATCGGTGTGACTAAAGGTGTGGAAAGGGCAAATGTGATCGGGAACAAAAAGAAGCTTGAAAACGATTTTATTCAATGGGCTTCGGCAAAACCGGAATATTCATCTTTGATGGGAGAATTCCGGGACTTGTTTACAGAGTATGCACCTCTATATAAGATTAACGATATAGGCGGTGAACTGCTTAATTCAATTGAATTATCAGCATTAGTAGATAGAACACAACTTAAATTCTTTTCAATGGGAGATTCCACTGAATCAGGAAAAAAGAAGGTAATAGAGGACCTCAAACTTTACGGTAACCGTTATTTCAGGACCAGTGCAGTTGAGATTGATCGGAAAGTTTTACCTCAATTGCTGAGAATTTATGCGGCCTATTCCGATGCTGAACATCTTCCTGAATTCTATAGTAAGATCCGTTCTACCTTTAATAATGACTATGAAAAGTATGCCTCATACATTATGAAGAACAGCATATTTTCCGACTCGGCACGTTATCTGCAGACAATGAACAAATCAGAAAAAGCCATAAGAATAGCGATAATTAGTGACCCCTTGATTACGATTTACAGGGATTTCTCAATCCTTCTGGTGCAGAACAATGCTGAGGAAAAGCTCGACAGCCTTGATTCTGAAATGAGAAGATTATATAGAAAATACCTGACCGGATTAATGGCAATGGATTCAGAAAAAATATTTTATCCCGACGCCAATTTTTCAATGCGGCTTACTTATGGAAAAGTGGAAGGCTATGCCCCTTTGGATGCGGTAAATTATAGTTATTTTTCTACACTGGATGGCATAATTGAAAAGGAAGATCCCGGAATACCTGATTACAAGGTTCCTGAGAAGCTGAAGCTGCTTCATTCTTCGGGAGATTATGGAACCTATCTTCAGGAGGGAGAGGTGCCCGTATGTTTCATTGCTTCAAATCACACATCGGGCGGTAATTCCGGAAGCCCTGTAATAGACGCTGACGGAAATCTTATAGGCATAAATTTCGATCGCAATTGGGAAGGTACAATCAGCGATTATGCATATGATCCGAAGGTTTGCAGGAATATTTCCCTCGATATTCGCTATGTGCTATATATTATAGACAAATTAGCTGACGCTGATTGGATATTGAATGAACTGACCATAATTAATAATTAAAATATGATAGTCAATCTGGTATTTATCTGGGTAAAGGAGAAAAACCTCGATACCTTTGTTGAAGCAAGTATTGAAAATCATAAGAATACAATTAAAGAGCCGGGAAATTTGCGGTTCGACATTCTTCGTGATTCCGAAGACCCGTCAAGATTTGTTTTTTATGAGGCTTTTAAAGATGAAAAAGCTGTAGCCGAACATAAAGCCACAGCACATTATATGAAGTGGCGCGATACCGTGGCAGATTGGATGGTTCAGCCGAGAAAAGGCGTTAAGCATACTGCAATTGCTCCATCTGATGAAAGACAATGGATGACAGGTTCAATCTGATAAGAACGCCCAAACTCCTGTTTGGGGAGGGAAAGTCGTTAGAAATTCCGGCACTTATTAAGGACCGGGGCACTAAAGTTTTGGTTATAACCGGATCAGAGTCGTATGCGAAAAATAAGGCAATATTGGATTTGTTTGATTTGCTTGAGCAACGAAAGTTCGATTTGCGATTTGAGAAAATCATCAGAGAGCCGGAACCTGCCGATATTGACGAAATAAAGCAAAAATACACACGGGATCAAACAGATCTTGTATTGGCAGTTGGTGGCGGCAGTGTACTTGATGCCGGCAAGGCTGTTTCTGCTATGCTGAAAGCCGAAGAAAATGTCAAAGATTATCTCGAAGGTGTAGGTACGAAAATACCGTCGGGACAAAAAAAATTTTTTATTGCTGTACCCACAACCGCAGGAACAGGAAGCGAGGCTACTTCGAATGCGGTATTATCTGAAACTGGCGT
The DNA here is from genome assembly GCA_036257765.1 of Bacteroidales bacterium. Lineage (GTDB taxonomy): Bacteria > Bacteroidota > Bacteroidia > Bacteroidales > UBA10428 > UBA5072. The sequence continues at coordinate 543 of DATAEX010000409.1, read as the reverse complement.
AAATGGATATAAAAAATCGCTCAGGCACGAAAATTATGTACCCGACCTTGCGGTCGTTGATCCTCAGCTTACAGTGGGTTGTCCTGCGGATATCACCGCAAACAGTGGAATGGATGCGTTTACCCAATTGATCGAATCGTATCTTTCAACTAAAGCTAATCCCTTTACTGATGCTCTTGCCCTGGATGGTATATCTCATGTAAAAGATTGTCTTGAAAGGGCCGTAAGGGATGGCCATGATATTGCAGCCCGTGCAGGAATGGCATATGCTGCATATCTTTCAGGCATAACACTGTCAAATGCCGGTCTTGGTTTGATCCATGGATTTGCCTCAGCTATCGGAGGATTTTTCTATGCACCACATGGTGTTGTTTGCGGCACATTGATGGGTGTCGTAAACAGATACAATGTAAATTCACTGTTAAGCGCCACTGAAAATACTATTGCTCACGCGAAATATGCCGGTCTTGGAAATTTACTTTCCGGTAAGATCAATCGCAAGCCTCAATGGTACATAGAATTTGCTGCGAATTATATTGAAGA
>DATAEX010000092.1:0-14427 GCA_036257765.1 Bacteroidales bacterium | reverse complement strand
TTTTTCCATATGCCTGATCGCCTTCAAAGTCCTGTGCATCCTTAACAATTTCCCTTGTCAGATTTAAAAGGAATGCAAATAATGAAAAGCCGGTTATCCAGAAAATCAGGTATTTCGATATTTCTCGAAAGGGTGAGCCATATTCTTTTGCCAGAAGAGGTATTTCAAAAACAAGCACAATAAATGGCACCAGAGCCGTTAAAAGGGCTACTATTATATTTCCCAATAATAATTCACTTTTATATGTAGTAGAGTAGAACCAGAGCAATCCGCTTACCATGAAAAAAATAAGGCTGAGATAAGCCAGGCCAAGACGAATCGCCACAAAAGCCCCCAATATCACACCGGTGATTGTAAAAATGAGATGCCAGGCCATAGCATGCCTGGGATATATGTGAGTGCCAACTACCATTGAATCAGGCTTATTGATCATGTCAATCTTTCTGTCGAAATAATCATTGATTGCGTATCCGCCTGCAGCAATAAATACTGTAGAAATAACAAGAAGGAAAAAAATAAAAGGCGGTACCTGAATGTCCATATTAGCACCCCGAAGCAGCGGAGCAAGAATGCATTGACGCGTGAGAATCTGAGTTGCGGCCACTATGAGAAGGTTCGGCCACCTGATCAGCCGTAAGACAGAAACTATATGACCGTATAATATCACCATACGAACGAAGAATCATTCATCCATTTACCCTGCAACCTGAGTACCTGTTCGATGATATCCCTTACACATCCCTCGCCTCCTCTCCTGTCTGAAACATACAGCGAAAGTTCAATGATCTCCGATGCGGCATCCGACGGACAGCAAGGAAACCCCGCCAATTTCATAATTTCATAATCGGGCAGATCGTCACCCATGCAAAGTATAGTTTCGCTTTTCAGGTCATATTTGGAGAGAAAAGTATGAAAGGCATCCATTTTACTTGAACATTTCATATAAATATCTTTAACTCCAAGTGCCTCAAAGCGTTTCCGGACCATTTTCGAATAACCGCCGGTTATCACAGCAATGGGATAGCCCATTTTGACAGCATGCTGAACAGCGAAACCATCTTTTATATTCATCATTCTAATGAATTCCCCTCCAGGATGAAGCATTACTGAACCATTAGTAAACACACCGTCCACATCGAATACAAATGCTTTTATTTCCTGCAGTTTCTTTTTTATTTCAGGCATTTCCAAGAATTATCTTTCATTATTATTTTTCAGCGCAGTTTTCTGTCCCTGTATATTGGCTGACAGAATTTTATATACTTCCCTGATCTCAGGATATTTTTCCAGCAGTTTGAGATGTTTTTTGATAATTTTTTCATTTCCCCTGACGGCAGGACCGGTTTGAGAAACGGCGGGTCCGTTGCTTAATGCTTTCGATATGGTTTCCTCAAGAAGTGGTTTCAGCAATGAGAACGAAAGACCATGACCGGAAAGTATTTTTTCAGACAGAGTAAATAAATGATTTGGAAAATTCGAAGAAAGTACGGCTGCAAGGTGTACTATCATTCTGTTTTCAGAAGTCATTGGCATTACGTGATCAGATAATCGTGATGCCAGCTTATTCAAACTTTCAAAAACGTTCTTACTACTGGCTTCGAGCAATAACGGAATATGTCTGAAATTCAGTTTCCTTCCGGCAGTAAAGGTTTGAAGGGGATAAATAACACCAAAATCAGTGGCATTAATAGATAACACATTCATGGATACCGCACCTGCCGTATGGACAAGGATTCCAGATTTTAAAAATCCTGTTGAACATGCAACATTAGCTATTACATCGTCAGAAACAGCGAGAATAATGAGGTCAGCTACATTACCGGTATCTTCAATTGTATTAGCATATTTTGTTCCAAGGCTGTTAGCCAGTTGTCTTCCGCGGGATTCCGTGCGGTTAACGACGGCATTTATTTTGATCCCGCTTTCTAAAAGGCTGTGACCAAGGTGCCAGGCAACATTACCTGCTCCAATAATAATTGCAGAATTTATCTCGATTTTCTCAGAATTCACTGACTATTATAATCCGTATAATTTATAATTAATCTGGTAAAGCCATGCAGGTTCTTCAGCGTTCGAACCAATCTGATGAACCAAATTCAGTATTCCCGGATATTTGAGCTCTACAAAATACAAATAACGTTGAATGTTATTGATTATGTTACCTGTATTTACATTTGGATTAGCCCTGAGGCTTGCCACTATAATATACTCCACCTTATTTCTGCGGAGCGTATTTACAAGGGAATCCGGCGAAATTGCAAAACAGTTTTGTTTCGACCGGCTTATAATATTCATGAGAGAGTCGGTCGAAAAAGGAACAACATTTTGCCCATAGAGCGATTGTACTATTTCATTTCCCTGCTGTCCCTTAAAATTGTAAAGCCCGTAAATCTCAGTTCCCTCCGCTACGTATGCCACATTAGCCTTTTTTATTGCCCACTGCAGATTTGCAGGCCAACTCGATGCGACTGCCTTGTTTTGGAAAACCATTAAATCGCCTGTTCTATTTTCAAGTTTCGTAATAAAATCTTTCGGTGGTTCAGTGGGAAACCTGTACATTCCATAGAACTCCCGTCCTTTGCTATAAATATAGGACATAGAAGGTTTGCGTGATGCAACAACTTTATCAGAGGGGATATTCTGGCCCACCCATTCGCTCATTTTAAGATAATTCTGCCAGTCGGGTGTAAATCCATAATAGAGATTGCCCTTAATATTACGGGCCAGCACCTTCCGGTTTACTTTTATTTTATCACTTGTCTGATCAAAAGTCCTGAAAAATATCACTACCAGGAATATCAGAAGAATTATTCCCGTGTATGTATAACGCCTGCTAATTGATAATTGCTGAATCCCCCAAACAATCAGGATAAGCAGCATCGGAATAAATATAACAATCATCCTCATCTGATCCCATGATTGGTGAAGTGCAATGAATGATGCAGCAATCGATCCTGCCAGATAGATGGAAATAAAAAGCATGATCTTGCTTCTTCTGAATGCAAAATAGGCGGCGAGAACGAAAAGCAGCACAAGTATAATTGTAATAAAGCCGCTTTTTTCGGTGGACGCGGGATCGTGCAATCCTATACCGATCATAAAGTGTTTTGAAAGGTATGCTTTGGCATTAATTAAAAATCGATCAGTCATTCCTGCAAAGTCTTCGGTGCCCATTGCACGGTTGTAAGGATTTTTTCGCAGGATCTCTGATATCTGATCGGGTCCTCCTGTTAAACCTACGTTCCAAACAACTGATTTATAGATTCGGAAAGGTAAAAGGAATACCAGGTATGAAGCCACAAGCATAACGGCTCCACGGATCCGCTTCTCCCATAAAAGGAACAGTACCATGGCAAGGAGGCAAATGATACCGATATTTCTCGTGAGGCTAACCAAAAAAACAAAGAAACCAAGGATAAGCCACTGTAATGCTTCCTTTTTAAATGGTATCCTTTCCGAATTATTAATGCTTGTAAATATGTTAATGAACAGGAAAATGACGAGAGACTGAAGGAACATGAACATAGCCTCACTGTATGTTTGGCTTGCGAAATATAATATCGTGGAATTCACCGCCAATATCAGCATGATTAAAGTCAGAATGGTCGGTGAAACTCTGTTCCTGAAGGTGTAGAAAAAAAGTACCAGGTGAGCCAGTATAAAAAGAAAGGAAAATATTTTTAGCCAGATGATATTTACACCCAGGATCAGGATGGGAAGGCTCAGAAAGATGGAATATAACGGACCGTGCCATGATGGGAAAGCTCTTCCTTTAAGGAAATCATAGGCCATTTCGACATAATGTGAATCATCGCCTCCGGTGCTGATCTTGACATCAAAAAGAAAGCCCCCCAAAATTGCAGATAAAATAACTGCAACGATCAATATAAGATTAAGGTATCTTCCAAAAAAACTGTCAAGCACAGACCATAAGGTTCTGGAACTTGAAGCAGCAGCTTTTGGTGTCACTTTGGGAGACGATGGAGCAACTGAAGCCGGCTTTGACGTTTTTTGTATTTTGCGGCCCTTTGGTTTTCTGGAATTGGATGCCATTTTAACTGACTTTACAAATATATCAGCACTAAGTTAATTGTTCTTGACAACGACGAAAATACAAAAAGACAGGCGTATAAAAGCCTAATGGATTAATTTATTATATTTGAACCCATCATTAAGCATCTGATAATTCTACTGATTCCTTCATGTTAACCCCATTAACTGATAATCTTCGATCGTTTTATAACCGGATAGGTAAAAACCGCAGGAAATATTATAATCGTAACAGATTCTATCACAGAAGCATACTGAAATATTTCAGGATGTGCATACCAAAGGGTTCAAAGGTTCTTGAACTTGGATGTGGCACAGGTGATCTTATCGGGAACCTATATCCTTCTTATGGTGTAGGGATTGACATAAGCGATTCAATGATCGCTCTTGCCCGCGAACAATTTCCTTCGGTGGAATTCATTTGCGATAATGCCGAAAATTTTGAAACTGACCGAACTTTCGACTACATCATTCTTTCAGGGATAGTAGGCAGCATAACCAGTATCCAGGTATTGCTTGAAAACGCGCAGAAATGGTCAACCACCGATACAAGGATTTTCATAGACTTCTATAATCCTTTGTGGTATCCTTTAATAAAGCTGGGTGAAAAAACCGGACTGAAAATGCCCGAATTGACCCGGAACTGGCTGTCAGTCGATGACCTTGAAAATTTTCTTTATATCTCAGGATATCAGGTTATAAAGAGAAAATACCTGATGTTCTTTCCAAAATATATTCCTGTCCTATCCTATATTCTGAATAATTTCATAGGGAACCTGCCTTTTTTAAGACGGCTTTCACTTAACAATATAGTTGTGGCCAGGCCCTGGCGACGGCTTCCAGATGCTGAAAACAAAACGTGTTCAGTTGTTATAACCTGCCGTGACGAAGAGGGCAATATTGAGGGACTGGTTACCCGCATGCCAAAAATGGGGAAAAATACAGAGATCATTTTTGTTGAAGGCCACTCAAAAGATCATACTGTGGAACGTATCACCGAAATGATTCAGAAATATCCGGATAAGGATATCAGGATGTTAAAACAGAAAGGAATTGGACAGGGTGATGCCTTCCGGTACGGATTTGATGAAGCTAAAGGTGATTTTGTTATCTGGCTTGAGGCCGACCTAACCACTCCTCCTGAAGAGGCGATTCACTTCTGGAATGCCTTTGTGAATAATCAGGGCGAATATGTTAACGGAAGCCGTTTCATCTACAAAATGGAAAAAAGTGCTATGCCGTTGTTCAATTTTCTTGGAAACCGGTTTTTTGGAATTCTTTTCACAACGCTGTTAAAACAACGCTTTACTGATACACTTTGCGGATTCAAGGCCATTTCAAAAAGAAATTACGTCAGGATCAGGGAACAAATCGATTTCTTCGGCGATTTTGATCCTTTTGGAGATTTTGAACTTATATTCGGAGCCGTTAAGAATAACCTTAAAGTGGCCGAAATACCGGTTCATTACCAGCCCAGGCAATATGGGGAATCAAAGGCATACGGGCAGTCGTTTTTCAGTTTTATGAAACATGCATGGCTTTTGATAAGAATGAGCCTTATTGCTTTCAAAAAGTTTATTTTAGCATAAAATCAGGTAAAGACAGATGGAATACAGAATTCAGCAAATACAGCCTTTTTTTGATGAACAGGAAACTCGAAATCTGGAAAAAGCTATAAGTACAGGATGGGTAACAGAAGGCCCCTTTTCACAGGAATTTCTTACCTTATTAAAGGAATTCACCGGAGCTCGTTATGCAGTACTGGCAAACAATGGAACACTGGGACTATACCTGGCTTTGCTGGCTATTGGTGCAGCAGAAGGAGATGAAGTAATAGTTCCGGATTTTACATTCAACGCATCGGCTTCTTCAATAGCATTTACCGGAGCTGAACCTGTTTTCACAGATATAAATAAAAACGATCTGCAGATAAACGCATCAGGTATTGAAGGGCTGATAACACCGAGGACCAAGGCCATTATGCCCGTACATATATATGGACAATCATGTGATATGGATCCGATCGTTGATATAGCGAAAAAGCATAACCTGAAAATTGTTGAAGATGCCGCCCAGGGATTTGGGGTTTTCTATAAGGGAAAGCATACGGGGACCATTGGAGACGTAGGTGTGATCTCATTTTTTGCTGATAAGACAATTACAACCGGTGAGGGTGCAGTCATTCTTACAAATAACGAAGCTATTTTTAACAGGCTTAAAATGTTGCGAAATCAGGGAAGACCTAATAGCGGAACGTTTATACATCCCGAATTGGGAATGAACTTCAGAATGACCGATCTCCAATGTGCGGTGGGTGTAGCCCAGTTCAAAAAATTTGCTCAGATAAAAGAGATAAAGCTAAGGAACTTCAACAGGTACAAGGAATTATTATCCGGAATTCCACAAATTGAATTTGTACAAATCAACGATTTTACGAATTTCATTCCATTCAGGGTTAATATAAAGGTGCCTGATGTGGAAGGATTAATCGCACATCTCGAAAATAACGCGATTCAGACCCGCAGAATGTTCTATCCGCTACACAGGCAACCTTGCTTTAAGTTCCTGAATTACGACGACGCTGGCTTTTCTGCATCAATTGACGCTTATGATAGGGGAATTTCTTTTCCTGTACATTGCAGGCTTAAAGATGAAGATATAGTTTATCTGTGCGACCAGGTTAAAGCATTTTATAAACGCTGATTCAATGTATCTGAAACTGGTATATGATCACCGGTTTTTCTCATTCCTGACACAACTGGGAGTAGCCACAAAGGGTCAGATCAGACTTTTTAAATCGATTGCCGCTGTTTTAAGAATTCCTGTTTTCAGCATTCCCTTGCTGATTCTGGAAAGGATTGTCGCCCTGATATTAGTGCTTCCGATACCTGTTTATTCCAATATAATATATGTTTTTGTCAAGTCGTTCAACGGCTACTTCGGATATTACATACGTTCACTTTATTACAGTATGAAAGCAGGTAAATGGGAGGGCAACATTATAATTGATGAAGATGTTGTTTTCGAGCATATCGGGCATTATGAATTCGATGAGTTCTGTATGATTGACAAAAAAGTCATCATCGGATCCGACAGCATTAAAATCGGAAAGGGTTGTCACGTTGCCATGGGAACAATGTTTTCAAAGGGCGGAGAGGTGATCCTCGAGGATTTTGCATCAATTAGTTACGGTTGTATACTCATATCGGCAACAGACAGTCCCACGGAAGGGCACAGGACAAGCGGGCCGATGGTGCCGGATCAGCAACGAAATGTAATAAAAGGAAAAATTACCCTGAAAAAGGATTCGTGGGTTACATCAAATGTTGTGGTTATGCCGGATACAGTTATAGGTGAAGGTTCGATTGTACCGCCAAATTCAGTGATCAGCCGCAACACGAAAGACTGGAAAATAAGATTGATCGATGTTCGAAAAGAATATATCGAAAGAGAAAAGGTAAAATTTCCAGATCCGAAGTATTAGAAAACTAGCAGAACCTAGAAACAACCTGAAACATCTGAAACAACCACTCATTGTGCGCTGTAACCGCCGTCAATTACAATTTCACTTCCTGTTATCCATCTGGAATTATCCGAAAGAAGAAATACAGCCAGGCTGGCTATATCTTCCGGAATTCCCAGTCCCAGCGGATGCTGGCTGGCAATCTGGTTTACCGATGATTCAGGAAGCGATTCAAACATGGAATCGACCATTTCAGTTTTAACGATGCCCGGAAGTATCACATTGCAACGGATTTTACGACTGCTTAGTTCCAGTGCCATTGCTTTTATGCTGCTGGTAAGAGCCCCCTTGCTGGCGCAATAACCTACTTTTCCTTCTTTTCCAAAGCGGCTCATCACCGATCCTAAGAATATAAAACTACCACCCTGAGGATTTATAAATTTCTTTTTTGAAATAATCCTGGCAAATTCCAAACCTGCAATCACATTTGTATTGAACAGATTATTATAGATCTCCGGATTCATATTCCTGAACGGAATCGTTGATTCAAGTCCTGCACAATGTACAAAGCCCGAAATAACTCCTGCCTTATTATAAATTTCCTCCACAAACTGTTCAATACGGGCAAAATCAGTTACATCAAAAGGACAAACCCAATGATTTCCTCCGGTTAACATTTGATGTGTCTCTTCGAGTCGTGTTTTATTTCGCGCAATCAGAATAGTACCTGCTTCATGAAGCGAAGCTTCGATTGCAATTTGTCTCCCGATGCCAGATGAGGCTCCGGTTATTACAATGATCTTATTGTGAAGGGAGTTCAATCCGCAAATTTTTCACTGCCAAGAAAATCCATCAGACTTCCGACAGTTGTAAGTTTTTGTATTTGCTGGGCATTGATTTTGGTGCTGAATTTTTCATCACAGAAGGCAATCAGCGACATAACAGCCATGGAATCATAACCATCGATTGATTTAAACTCGGTATTTTCATCAAGGTCAGCTACATCCAGTTCCAGAAAATCAACCAGTTCTTTGTAAAAATCTTTCTTCTTCATTTTAAGACAGCATTTATTTTTGAATTCAAATCTGAATAACGGCAGCACCCCAGGAATAACCCACGCCAAAACCACAAAGTAACACTTTATCTCCTGATTTCACCAGGCCCTGATCAGTGGCTTTCTTTAAGCCGATAGGGATGGTAGCAGAAACGGTATTACCGGTATCCGCCATATCAATAAAAAATTTATTTTCGGGTATGCCAAGTTTTTTCCGGAGGAAATCAATCATATACTTGTTAGCCTGATGAAAGATCACATAATCAATCTGATCGAGCGTAAGATGGTTTTTTTCAAGAACATCCTTTACTGCCACCGGTACAGATTCGATTGTAAAGTTAAAGATCTCCGGACCATTCATGTAAAGGCAGTTAGGGGAGGAAATGTCTCCGCTGGCATTTGTTATTTCCTTCGCCATCGGATCGCGGGCATTACGCATTGCTCCGTTCGGTACAATAAGATTATTCATGCCACTGCCGTCGGTTCCCAGAACAAACTCAAATATTTTTTCCGAATCGGAAGATTCAATTACAGTAGCTGCTGCGCCATCGCCAAAAATAGTCCTGTTGGCCAGATCGAGAGGATGTATGTGCCTGCTGTAAGTTTCACTCATGATAAGCAAAATGCTGCGGGCTATTCCCCCACTTATCAGCCCTTTTGCTATTGCCAGTCCATAAACAAAACCCGAACAGCCCAGGTTAAAATCAAAGGCGCCTGTATCTTTTCTTAATCCAAGCTTATCCTGTAACACACAGGATGATGTCGGAAGAAAATAATCAGGGCTTTGTGTACACAAGATCAGGAAATCTATCCTTTTTCGGTCGTAATTTTCAAGCACTCTTACCGATGCTTCATATGCCAAATCAAGTGCTGTCTGATTTTCATCAACAACATGCCGTTCTGCAATACCTATTTTCTTATATATTTTATCAGCTTCCCATTTTTTAAACTGATCTTCAAGATCTTTGTTTGTAATTGTTTTTTCCGGAAGATAATATGCTATTTGTTTTATTGAAGAACCCATTCAATTTGCACGATTAGATGAACTGCAATTCCCTGCCTTTAATTGGTTTGTAATCCAAAGCTAATCCATTTTGAGGGGATGAAAAATAAATTATGTCAAAATAATTTAGATTTGAAGGCCATTATTACTAATATTGTGCCTTTAAAATCAGGTAGTTTAAGGGTTTTAGACTAATGATCAATTGTTTAATTTAAATTTTCAGAAGTTGAAAGTACTGATTACAGGGGGCGCCGGATATAAAGGTATAATTTTAACCGCCAAATTACTGGAAAAAGGCTTTAAAGTAACTATTCTTGATAATTTCATGTATGGTTACGAACCTGTTCTGCATCTGGTAAAAAACAAGAATCTGACTATCATAAAGGCTGATATCCGTAACAAGATAAAAAGCCTGGGTGAGTATGATTTCATTTACCATTTGGCAGGAATAAGCGGATATCCGGCATGTTCGGCCAATCCTCATTCAGCCCACCTGATCAATGTTCAGGCCACGAGAAATATGCTCAGAGGTTTAAGCAAAGATCAATGCTTTGTTTATGCATCAACCACATCATTTTATGGAAGATCCGGAGAAGCCTGCAACGAAGAAACACCTATAACTCCGTTCAGTGTTTACGCTAATACCAAGTACCTGGCTGAACAAATCACAATGGAAAAAGAAAACGCCGTGGCGCTCAGATTTGCTACAATTTTTGGATTCAGTCCGAAAATGCGTATCGATCTTATGGTAAATGATTTCACCTACAAGGCTGTTAAGGAAGGCGTTTTGGTGTTATTTGATTCTTTTGCAAAACGTACGTTTATGCATGTGGAAGACGCAGCCAATTGTTATGTTATGACGCTTGAAAAGTTTCCGCAAATGAAAGGGAATATCTTTAACGCCGGCGGAAATTCAATGAATTATTCCAAATTAGAGATTGCCAATATGATCAGGCAGAGAGTGGACTTTAAAATTATTGACTCACAGATGCAGGATAAGGATCTGAGGCATTTCATGGTAAATTACGACAAAATTGAAAGAATCGGTTTCAGGCCTTCTATTTCTGTAGAAGAGGGAATTGATGAACTGCTGAAGATATATGCGTTTTATGAGTATTATTCGCATTTTAAGACGATATAGAGGAAAGTCATGCAGTCATGCAGTCAGGTAAGTCATGCGGTCTTGCAGTCTTGGAGTCGGGCAGTCGGCAGGCAGTCAGGCAGTCTCGTCGCCTTTTGATTCTTCGTCATCTTCCATATCGCTGATGAATTTTGTGGGTCCGGGTCCTTCATGACGGTATGAAAATGCGAGTGTAACACCTACCAAAAGGCCAATTAAATGAGATTCCCATGACATATCAGGACGGTAAGGAAATATTCCCCACACCATGCTTCCGTATAGAAAGATGACAAGTAATGAGATTGCCATCAGGTTGATATTCCTGCGAATTATGCCACTTGTAAAAAGGAATGCAGCAAAACTGTATATAAGTCCGCTTGCTCCGATATGATAGGACGAACGTGCAAAGATCCATACGAGGGTACCTGTCAGCAGATAAGATAACCATAACACCTTCCAGACAACACGCTGGTAGAAATAAAAAATAGCGGTAAGCAGAAAAAAGAAAGGAACGGAATTATTGATGAGATGATTGAAATTGGAGTGTATGAAAGGCGAAGTAAGAATCCCTACCAATCCTGTAACTTCACGAGGTTTAACGCCATAATAAAACAAATCCATGCCGTCGGCAACCTCAATAATTTTAATCAGCCAAAGAACAAGAACAATTATTGCCGGAGGTATCAGGCTTAAAATAAACCGCCTGTATTCAATGCTTTTTTCGTGCGTCAATCTGTAGTATTCTGGGAATAAAGATAACGGGTTTTATCAACCCGTCATCTTTTGTCAAATATTTCTCCGGAGGCCGCAAGGGCCGACCCTACGATGGTTATTTATTTTTGGGTCTTAAATTCCTGACCTGTTGACCGGCCTGCCACATTTCGGATTCACGAAGCTCCTTCAGTTCCTTTTCAAGATATTCTCTGTAGTTGGACATTCCGGTTGATTCAAGCACACGTTTGGTTTCAGCTCCGGATTTAACTTTATTATACAAATCATTGAAAACGGGCAAAGTTGCCTCCTTAAATCTGGGCCTCCAGTCGAGTGCGCCTCTCTGTGCCGTAGCACTACAATTTGAATACATCCAGTCCATTCCGTTTTCATCCACCAGTCTGATCAGGCTTTGTGTTAACTCTTCAACGGTTTCGTTAAAAGCTTCACTGGGTGAATGTCCATGCGCTCGCAAAACCTGGTATTGTGCGTCCATTATGCCTGCCAGAGCTCCCATCAGAACACCCCGTTCACCTGTAAGGTCGCTGTAAACCTCATTTTCGAAACTGGTAGGGAACAGATATCCTGAGCCTATTGCAATTCCAATAGCCAGTGTGCGTTCAACTGCACGTCCCGTGTAATCCTGGAAAACTGCAAAACTCGAATTGATCCCGGCGCCTGCGAGGAAGTTTCTTCTGACACTTGTGCCTGAACCTTTTGGGGCAACAAGAATCACATCTACGTCAGCGGGCGGAACCACACCGGTTTGTTCCTTATATGTAATTGAAAATCCATGTGAAAAATACAGGGCGTCTCCCTTTTTCAGACATGGCTTCAGCTTTGGCCAAATTGCACGCTGCGCTGCGTCGGAGACGAGATATTGAATGATCGTTCCTTTGGTAGCAGCTTCTTCGACGGAAAACAAAGTTTTTCCCGGGACCCAGCCGTCTTTTATTGCCTTATCCCAATCGGATTTAAACTCCTGTGCCTGTCCTACAATCACATTAATGCCATTTTCCTTCATGTTAAGAGCCTGGGCCGGACCCTGCACACCATAACCGATTACTGCCACAACTTCATTTTTAAGTACTTCCCTGGCTTTTTGCAAGGGAAATTCTTCACGTGTAACAACGTCTTCAACAACACCTCCGAAATTAATTTTTGCCATAATTTTTATTAATTAAGTATTTAAAGTTAAGCGTATTCTACCGAATTTTTGCCGGCATCTTTCATATAGTTCGTAAACACCTCCTTGCTGGCTCTTGTAACAGCAATTCTTCCCGAACGGGTAAACTGCAATAAACCGTAATTAAAAAGCTCGTCAAATAATGCCTGAGTTTCATCCTTATGGCCGGTTAGCTCAATTACAGTATATTCAGGCTTCACCTCAAGGATACGTGCATGATGTTTTCTGATGATATCCTCGACTTTATTACCCTCGATCATCGATTTAGTGGGCACCTTATACAAGGCTATCTCCTGGGCAATCACTTCATCATCGTTGTGATAAAATGCGCGCAGTACTTCAACCAATTTCTCAATTTGAGCGACCACCTGTTCCACTTTCTCCCTGCATTCATTCACTACAATGGTGAATTTATGGATTCCCGGAATTGCGGATCCCGAAACAGTAAGGCTGTCAATATTCACCTGCCGTCTTGTGAATATTATCGTAATACGGTTTAGCAATCCGATATGGTTTTCCGAGAACGCAGAAATGGTGAATGTCTGCTTGCCTCCGTTACAAAGGCCATTTTCACTGTTGTTTATTTTACCCTGTGTCATGATTTTTTACTTTTTGGGTTCTAGAATAACCTCTGAAACGGAAGCTCCGGTAGGAACCATCGGGAATACATTATCCTCTTTTTCGATGGAAACTTCGAGCAAATACGGACCATTGAATTCCAGCATTTCTTCAATAGCTGCATCAAGTTGAGGACGTTCAATGACTTTTTTGCCCTTAATTCCGAAACCTTCAGCAACTTTTATGAAGTCCGGATTGAGCAGGTATGTTTCTGAATATCTCTTTTCGAAGAATAATTGCTGCCATTGACGTACCATTCCGAGATACTTGTTATTAAGCAAAACAATTTTTACAGCAGCCTGGGTTTGATTGATTGTGCCCATTTCCTGTATGGTCATCTGAAGCCCGCCATCACCAACAAACAATATTACCTGCTTGTCAGGGGCTCCGATCTTGGCACCATGTGCGGCCGGCAGGCCAAAACCCATTGTGCCCAGTCCTCCTGAAGTTATAAAGCTTCTCTTGTTTTTAAAATTAAGATATCGTGAAGCGATCATCTGATGCTGCCCGACATCGGTTACTGCTATGGCGTCACCACCGGTTTTCCGGTTAATGATATTGATTACCTCGCCCATCGTGAGGCCCGGCTTTGTAGGATTCAAATCATGCCTGATAACCTTTTCTTCTTCAATTTTGTCGATGGCCTTGAATTCGTTGATCCAGTCTTCATGCGACCGTTTTTCAATTAATTTTGTCAATACCGGAAGGAGATCTTTTACATCGCCATGTAAAGGAATATCCGCATGTACAACTTTATTTATTTCGGCTTTGTCAATTTCAAGATGAATGATCTTGGCCTGTTTGGCATACCGTTTAACATCGCCGGTTACACGGTCGTCGAAACGCATTCCAACGCCAATAAGCACATCGCATTCGTTTGTTTTAATATTAGTTGAGTAGTTGCCATGCATTCCGAGCATTCCAACGTTTAGAGGGTGTTCCCGTGGCAAGGCACAAGCGCCCAGTAAGGTCCATGCTACCGGAATGCCAGCCTTCTCAACGAATTCCCTGAATTCCCGTTCAGCATTACCTAATATTATTCCCTGTCCTGCCAGTATGTAAGGTTTTTTTGCAGCGTTAATCGCAGCGGCTGCAGCCTTCAGGTTATCCAGACTCAATCTTGGTTCGGGTGCATAACTTCTCATCCTGATACATTTCCTGTATTCAAAATCAAGCATGCCAAACTGCGCATTTTTTGCAATATCAATTAAAACAGGGCCGG
>DATAEX010000389.1:0-6006 GCA_036257765.1 Bacteroidales bacterium | reverse complement strand
GATGCAAATACAGCATTATTGAATGAAGCATTGAAATAATAAAGATCTACAGTATTTTTATCAAGAACGGATGTTGTGATATAACTGCCTAAAAAATAATCTTTCCTGCGCCATTTATTATCGAAAACGCCAGTCTTATATAATACCGGCTTTGCTGCGAGAACATCAATGTTCAGTCTGTTATAGCTGAAACTTACTCGGACACCATCGAAATTTTGTCTAATCGTAGGTCCGTCACGTAATGCCAGAATACGTTCCATTCCATAAGAAAATTCCTGACGGCCTAATCTGAACTGTATTTTCAGGTTAGTCCCCATATTAAGATCGGCAAATGCCTGCATAAGGCCCAGATCATCACGGTCAACCTGATGCAGATCGCTGTTTCTTCCGTTGGCATGACAACTGTTTACTTGCAGAAAAATTCTGCAAAACTTACCGAAAAGGATGTCCGAATGGAGCAAAAATCTGTGTTGAAGGTAGATATCCTCATCATTAGCTCCTGCCGGCACATCGCCAAAATTTAGATGACTATAATACCTGAATTGTTCCCTGATTTCGCCTCCGAAAGATAAATCCACAGATCGCCCCAAGCTTATTTCCTTTATTTCCCTATGCCAATTCCAGTCATTTGAATCATTTGCAAGCGCTCTGTTATTGTCCTGCCACCTCATAGAACTTATTTCCTGGGCTGACAGGTACAGATTGGATAAAAAGAATAAAGTTAAGGGAATGAGACTTTTAATCAGATCTGTGATCACTGAAATATCAAATCTTTGTGCATAAATTTAATGATTATTTATACATGGCAAGTTAGTGTCTGCCATTCTATAGAAATCAAAATTTGAGGAATGAATGAAATGACTAATTTTATGCTGTTAAAAGAGCAAATGAAGGAAATAAAACCTATAACCATGCCGGGAACTCATCAGCGTTTCCTGGAGTTCTTTAAAAAGCAGCATGAACGGATAAGTCTGAAAGTTCTTGACATTGGTGCGGGTCACGGCGCATTCAGCCAGAAATTGTATGATATGGGTTATGATGTCTATGCCTGTGACCTTTTTCCGGAATTATTCCAATTTGATAAAATAATCTGTACTCAGGTTGACATTACAAAACATTTCCCATACAACGATAACACATTTGATTTGCTTATTGCAATTGAGGTAAGCGAACACATAACGGACCATGAAAACTTTTTCAGCGAAGCCGGCCGTATATTAAAGCCCGGAGGCAAACTTTACATTACCACTCCAAATATTCTCACCCTCAAATCCAGGATCCGGTTTCTGCTGAGTGGCTTTTTCCTTGCGTTTAATCCCCTGCAACTCAATAATTATGATGGATTACAGCATGTTTCGTCGCTTACACTGGACCAATATAACTATATTGCTGTCAGAAACAGGTTTAATACAGCAGAACTAGCCATCGATCGTGAACAAAAAACTTCACGTTTTTGGTATTTCCTGCTTTACCCGTTAATATGGATCTATCCGAGAATCAAAAAGATCAGTAAATTTCATAATCAGAGGAAACTCCTATTGGGAAGACTATTATTCCTGACATTCAGAAACTATAAATAACCATAAATAAATATTAAAATGGAAGTCAGAGAAATCATTGATCTGTTCCTGCATGATAAAAAGATCGCTATTGCAGGAGTATCGCATAATCCAAAAAAGTTCGGGCATATCCTTTTCAAAACTGCAAAAGAAAAGGGATATTTTGTAACACCTGTAAATCCTAAAGGAGGGATGATTGATGGTGTTGAATGCGTAGAATCGGTTTCAAAGCTGAGTAATGAAATTCATAACCTGGTGATTACAACCCATAAGAGAGATACGGCCGGAGTCATGGAAGAGGCGATAGCTAAAGGCATAAGAAATGTTTGGATCCAGAATGGATGTGAGTCCGCTGAAGCAATAAATATTGCACGTGAGAACAACATTAACCTGGTTTCAAAAGCATGTTTTCTTATGTATGCATGGCCAAAAGGTGCGCATAAATTCCACCAGACTCTTGCAAGATGGTTCGGCAAATATGTAAAGGAGACCAGGGAAATAAAAATGACTCAATAAAAATTTCGTCTTCTGTTCATGCCATATCCGTACTTATTAATGCGCTTGCATTAGATATGGGTCTTACGACCATTTTGCATGAGATAATATCCATAGTTGTTCTACGATCATTTACTTTTTGATCGGTATGAATGTTCAACAATCATCCTATTAAATTGAAGTAAATTTTTTTTAATGAAAATTTTGCTTTAGTAAAAAATTGCTTATATTATAAGCATAAATTTTGATTATATAATAATCATTTAAACACCTATCATGAATAAATTAATTGCATGTTGCGGTTTAAATTGCGAAACCTGTGACGCATTTATCGCAACAATTAAAAACAGTGATGAACTGAGAAAAAAAACTGCCGAAAAATGGCAACAAATGTTTAATGCCCCGGAAATCAAAATTGAATCGATCAATTGTACGGGATGCAGAAGTGCCGGTGTGAAATTTGCGCATTGCTTTGAATGCAAGGTCAGAATATGTGCAAACAGCAAAAGCTATGAAACCTGTGGTGAATGTGAGAGCCTGGGCAGTTGTAAGTTAGTGGCAATGATACATCAGTATTCGCCTGACGCCCTTGAAAACTTAAAAACACAGAATTAATAAAACTTAAAACTATGAACCGGAAATCTGATCAGGAAGCGGTATGCTGCCCAAAGTATGAACCGTCATTATGGGATGACAAGACACTGGAATGGCAGAAAAAGCAGTTTGTAAAAGCCAGAGTTTTCACACTGTTCTATATGCCAATGAACTTCGGCAGCGTAATAAGAAAACTTGATAAAAAGGTAAGAGAAGCAGGTGCAAATATGCAAGATAACCTTTGTCTCTCGGATCATACTTCGAAATGGAACATGGATATTTACGTTGCAGTTGATAAAGATGTACCCGGTGCCCTAAATACAACTATCAGCGGTAAATTTTATAGCAAAGTATATGAGGGACCTTACAACGATACGGCAAAATGGTGCAGGAATTATGAAGAAACAGCAAAATCCATGAACATGGAAATTAAAAAATGGTATATGTGGTATACCACGTGTCCAAAATGCGCTAAAAAATACGGAAAAAATTATGTGGCAATAATGGGTCAGGTGGATTAATATGAAGTCGGGACCAAGAAAAGCGTTAAAGGCAATTCAGCTTAAGGCACTGCGTGAAATTCCTGGGGTTGGCAAATCAATTGCTGAAGATCTATGGAATATAGGCATAAGGAAGATGGAGGATCTGAAAGGGAAAAATCCACAGGATCTGTACGACCGTTCGAACCGGGAAGCCGGTTGCATACAGGATCGCTGTCTTCTTTATGTATTCCGGTGTGCTGTGTATTATGTCAATACACCTCCCGGTGATCATGAAGATGCATTGCTGCAATGGTGGAATTGGAAAGAACGATAAACGAGTAAGAACCCAATCTTTATAATAAACACGGTATATTTGAAGAAAATCTACCGTGAAATTAAACGATTCGGATAATTTACCACAGGAAGTGACATTTGAAGAATCACGCCTGATGATGGTGCTGATGCTGATGATCATTCCATTTTATATAGCCGGGGATTTACTATTCGATGCATTCTGGAGGCATCGCGACCCTATTGTGAATTTAAGCATTCCTACCTGGGTAAAATATCTTTCAGTGATACTGGGAATTTTCATTCATGAGTTGATTCACGGTGTAATCTTCGCCTTTTATGCGCCGAACGGGTTTCGTTCCGTTAAATTCGGTTTCAGCAAAAACCTTGGTTCACCATATTGTCACTGCAGCGATCCGATAAAAGTGAAACATTACATGCGTGCCGGAATTGCGCCTTTTGTAGTTCTCGGTGTAATACCTTATGCTCTGTCAATTGTAACAGGAAACAACTGGATTAAGATCTTCGGACTTCTTTTTTGTATTGGAGGTTTTGGCGATCTCCTGGTGTGGATTAAGCTTCTTAAGTTTGACAGGAACCGGTTAGTAAAAGATCATCCATCTAAAATGGGCTTTATACTGGAATAAGTAATTCCATTTTTCGTATTGTCATATTTAGTGGGAATTCCTTTGATTTTAGAGGGAAATTTGAATAACTTTAATAGCGATCCCGTACGGCTTTATCGGATATACTAACCAACTAAATAATCAGTCATGAAAAACACCGCTATTGTACTGGGCACGGCATTAGTGCTGATGTTTTTCCTTACTGCATGCAACAAAACGTCGGATGTCGATAAGGAAATTGAGGCTATTAAAACGGTGATCAATTCAGAAACTCAAGCCTGGATTGATAAAAATCCGGATGTGATGAAAAAATATTACATACACGATGCTTTTCAAACCCGTGTAAACATTCAGGATTCTGCTTATACGATTGCAACAGGGTGGGATAAGAGATCTGTGGCAATCGATACCTTAACGAAATATGTGGATTGGGTAGGAGTTGATGCATTTAAAGTTGAAAAGGAATTCCTTGCAATTAAGGTTTATGATGATGCCGCCTGGGCAATAGTGCGTGAAACTCAGAATATGATCTACAACGGTTCGCCTGCTAAAGCAGTTGCTATAATCAATGTGATGCTTGAAAAGGTAAATGAAGAATGGAAAATATCTTGTTTTGTAAAAAGCAGTATTTAGCCGGATGCCGAATTATACCTTAACAGTTATTTATTAAACATCTTGTTCCTGAATGCATCCCGGTAATTTTCGCCTACAGGGATCCATTTATCACCGATCATTACACGATTGCGCGATATCGCGGATATACGTTCGGTTGATATGATAAATGACTTGTGAATCCGCATGAATTTTTCCTCAGGCAGCGTTTCCACCAACCCTTTCATAGTCAATAGCGATAAAATTGGCTTTTTACCTTCTGTATAAATCTTTACGTAATCTTTAAGTCCTTCTATATAAAGAATTGTTTCAAGAACGACTTTAATAGTCTGGTAACCTGATTTAACCAGTATGAATCTCTGACTCTGCATGTCTGATACCGTTCCCGCTTTACGGAGCCTGAATAATTCATATGCTTTATTTACTGCCTTTAAAAACCTGTCAAAAGGGACTGGTTTCATAAGGTAATCAGTTGCATTCACATTAAATCCCTGCAGGGCATATTCCGAATAAGCCGTAACAAGAATAAACTGTGGAGGATTTGGATAGCTGCTGATAAATTCAAGTCCTGAAATACGTGGCATATGTATATCCAGCAAGATCAGATCGATAGTGGTGTTTCGAAGAACTTCTGCAGCTTCGGTTGCACTGCTGCAAACTGCAGCAACATTCAGGAAAGGTACTCTTCCTGCAAACTCAACCATTACCTGTTGAGCAAGAGGCTCATCATCAACTATCAGACACCTCATTTTCCTTTAGTCTTAAAATAAGATCAGTTACATAAATCTTGCCCGCGGGCCCGGAAGTTAAAGAGAAGTTTTCATGATAGAGCAGTTTTAATCTTTTGAGCGTATTGTTCATACCGATACCAGACGAGCCATTTTGAGCGATTGAGAGTCCTTCAATAAGGGGGTTTTCTACGTGAAGTTGTAATGTGTTACCGCTTTGGGTTATCAATATCTCAATTTTTCCGCCTTTTTCATTATCCACTCCGTGTTTAAAAGCGTTTTCAACAAAAGGTAGAAGAAGTAAAGGTTCAATGACTGATTCCTCTTTACCGAGTTCGGTTTTAAATACAACGGTAATTTGTTTTGAAAGGCGCAGCCGCTGAAGCTCAATGTAATTGGCTATATATTCAACCTCTTTGGATAGAGGCACCAGTTTCCTCTCAGTATCATAAATAATATACCGCATGATTTCTGAAAGCTTGATCACCGCTTCGGGAGTTTTATCCGATTTAATAATGGCAAGAGAATAAATGCTGTTAAGTGTATTAAAGAAGAAATGAGGATTGATCTGTGATTTAAGCAACGACAGTTCGGCTCCCAGTTTTTGATTTTCCATCTC
>DATAEX010000386.1:0-2966 GCA_036257765.1 Bacteroidales bacterium | reverse complement strand
CGAAAAATTATCGACTGCACCTGCAATGATCTCATGCATGTCTACTTCGTTTAACCGAAGTTTGAGGTTGCCCTTGTCGAAAACTGATGTCTGAAGTACTTTTTCAACCTGGCTGCCAAGTCGCCTGCACTCTTCTGAAATTATTTTCGAGATCTGCGCTATGTTTTTAACTTCAACCGGAATGCTTTTGTCTCCCAGCATCTGCGATGCCAGTGAAATGGTTGATATTGGCGTTTTAAGCTCATGAGTCATATTACTTATAAAGTCATTCCTGATCTCTGAAAGTTTTTTCTGCCGGAACATTATAAATACGGTAATTGCAAAACTGAATAATATGGCCAGGCTTAATATAAGCGATGCAATGGCAAGGTAACCCAGCGATTGGTAAAGAAAATCTTCTTTTTCGGGAAAATAGAGATAAAGATAATTCGGATGAGCATAAGTTTCATTTGGGAAAAGCTGTACCCTGTAAGGATAGGCATTCGCAGAAGGGTTATAGGAATCCGAGCGGTATGCAGTATCATTATTCCATCGGATTACTGCATATTCAAAGGGAATATCAATCTCAAGCTCCGATAAAATCTGCCGGATAATATTCTCGAGTTCATCTGCCGTGATTCTGCTTTCGATTTGCGGAGATGCATAATACTGTGAAGCTATGATCCGGTCAATAAATTCACGACGGTTTTTAAGCCATTCTTTTAATTCTTTTTTTTTGACACTATCCGGATTATCCGGCCGGTTTCCCTGAGGCGGAATATTTGGAGGAGCCGGTGGAATAACTGTTATGGTATCCATGAACATTGGCCGCGATAACCTTGCAGAAATCTTTTCTATTTCAAGTTTTTCAACGGCATTGGTTATATCGATCATCGACCGGTAAATGAGCTGATCAAATTGCTTTTCTTTAACGATTATTGCATTTCTGATCCAGTATGCCTGTACCATAATCAGGGATGCCATTGCAAGGCCCATGAATATGGTGACAATCCAGATAAATCGTTTGCTCATGCAAACAAAGATACTTTTTATAACACTTTGCACGTTAGCCTTTTAACAAACTTTAACAGTTGTTGGTTTTTGTTAATCCCGCGGTTTCCTAACTTAGCTAAGACAAACAAATAACATTAAATACAACAGTATTTTCTTCCCCGGAAATATTGTCGAATCAAGTGATGTGACGGCCCGTTCGGGCTATGGTTTATCATCAGGCCCCGTTACTAACGGGGCTTTTGATTGAGAAGAAAAGTGAATATTCTGCACAATTTTTGTATACTATACTTACTTTTGTGCGTTTATTCAAATCAGAAGCAAACCGGGATAAATAGTAATCCGGTAGTAAAATCGAAATCAGAATTTATCGGATGTCCGAAAGAAAACAGACAATTGATGACATGATATTCGAGGACAGGAACCGGGAATATGGTTCCTATCGGTTAAGAAAACGCTTTCACAGACGTCTTCTTATCGGATTCCTTTCATCTTTATTATTCATCCTCGGGATAACACTTGCCTATTTCTGGTATCTGTCTGATGCGGGCGATGAAAATATCTATATGTATACTTCATCCAATTCCCCTTATTTGAAGAGTGCTCAGGGCAATCTTTTAAGTCCCGAAGAACTCGCCGACCTCGTCGGAGCGATCCCTCCCGAGTCAGAAAAAACCACTGATATTCCTGTGCCAAAAAAAGCAGCACCGGTACAGAGCTTCAGGGTGACTGAAAATCCGGCTGACGAGAATGTAAAACCGCTTGATGAGCTGATCGCTAATGATGTAAACGAAGACGATTTGGGTGTGATGGTGAATGACAGCACGGCCTTTGGAGGCTATCTGACAGGTGACGGATTTGGCGTCGGCGGTATGTTCGACAGAATTCCTGAGTTCCCGGGTGGCGATGTCGCAAAATATGTAGAGAGGAATTTGCGTTATCCTCCCATGGCAATCAAACAAAAAATTCATGGAACCGTAATCGTATCTTTCATTATAAGCAAAACCGGTCATGTTACTGAAGTCAAGGTGGAACGTGGAGTAAATCCCATTATTGACGAAGAAGCCGTTAAAACAATCAGGAATATGCCACCCTGGAAACCAGCCCTGATGCATGGAAAACCAATTAATTTTCTTTTCCGCATGCCGATTAATTTTGTACCTCTGAGCTGAATCTGACAATATGATTTCATTATTTTTGTAGCCTTTACAAATATTTTACGTTTAATGCTAATAACCGAATTAAATTTCTATGATCAGTTCTATTATTCTTTTCGCACAAACATCCGGTCCCGAATTTGCTATGGAATTAACCCAAAAAGCCGGAGCAGGTGAAATCTCATTTTTATCCCTCTTTCTGAAAGGCGGTTACATTCTGATTCCAATAGTTCTGCTTTCCTTTGTGGCAGTTTATCTTATTATCAAAAAGTATCTCGATATCAGGCGAACCCTGTTTATCGATCCTGGTTATGTGGATCATTTCAATGAACTGCTTAAAAGTGGAGATCTTAAGGCTGCTTCTGTACACCTGCAGCATGACAATTCATCATACTCAAATATTTTCAGGCATGCACTGCCCAAGATCGGTAAATCATCTGAAGAAATTGAAAGTACCCTGGAATCAGCCAGTAATATTGAAGTTGCGAAGGTCAGTAAACATCTTGGTTACCTGGGACTGATCGCCGGAATTGCTCCTATGTTGGGTTTTATAGGTACCATTTCTGGTATCATAAAGATTTTCTATAACATTTCGCTGACCGATAACATAAGCATTGGAATTATTTCGGGTGGCTTATATGAAAAGATGATATCAAGCGGTAGCGGACTAATTGTAGGCATTATTGCATTTACGGGATATCACATGCTCAATATGCGGATCGACAGGTTTATTTCGGAAGTTGAAGAAGAAGCCTTTGTATTTATGAATATTGTCAACAATAAATAATGAAGATCAAAAGAAGGCACGAATTTAAAGCT
>DATAEX010000363.1:0-2867 GCA_036257765.1 Bacteroidales bacterium | reverse complement strand
GTCAGCCAATGTTATTCCTATGACCGCATAAATACCACCTTCAAGCGAGGCATGAAAAATTAGAGAACTTATTAATTTACCGGGGTAGGGATTTTCAATTGCCGCCCAGCAAACACCTACTTTAGTGCTGCACAAGTTCGGACCCCACCATGCAACACCGGCATGTTCGTTTTCGAGTGAAGAAAACCACCAGTTCGTCACATCCTTTCCTTTCGCGATATATTGAGAGGCGAAACTTCCGTCGGAATATCTAAAAGTTACTGCGCCGGCAATATTTGCCGGAATATTATCCGATGAAGAATGCAGAAGGTAAATTGCAGCAGCGGTGTCGTTAACAGGTACTTCCACTTTATCCGGAAAACCATAGAGAGTTGAAACACCTATTGCGGCCCGTCTTCCGTTTTTTTCAGGATCAATAACACTGAAACGAATATTTTTAAATTCATTTTCTCCTACAGGCAAGCCGCGCATGTCATTGCCGGGACGGGTGGTATTCATCCAGGGAAATACTCCTTCAGCGCCTTTATCCCAAAGGTCCATATTTGCCTGATCCGAAATATCTAGAGGTTTAAAATCAGCAGGTGGAGGCGGAGGAGGTATTGAACCTGTCAAAGCAAACCAAACGCGGTTTCCGTTTTCTCTTCCCAGTTTATGCAGCCTCGAAAGAATCCCGGACGCATAATCCTCAAATCCGTTTTCGTATGCCCCGCGCGCAAGCTCTCCTGCTGCATGAGGGGCAACTCCGCCGTTCATATATTGCCATTTGGAATTGTGCTGTCCGAAACCTTTCTCAAATGGAGGATATATCGCATACCATTCTCCGGGTGAACCAACCGGTAAATGCTGTTTCAATTCGAGATAGGTATTAATTATGGACACATTCATTTCATGCGACAGGCCCCGGTTTACTGAATACATATTTCCCTGAGCAATTTGCGATTTTTCATCCACTCCCAGATTTCTTTTCACGGACGGATCTTCATCAGTGAAATGTGTAAAATATCTTCCATTCCAAGAGAGCTTAATCAGCCTTTCCAGAATTTCTTTTCCACGATCACTGTAAACCCGGGCTTTCTCTTCGTTCCCTGCATGTGCGAACATTTCCGCCAGCTGATTGCAGGCTTCGTAATAACCGGTATTGTCACCAAAGAAAATGCCGTACTTTGTTTTCCCCGGAACAACAAGCATCGTGGGACTAATCGGGGCGATGGGCGTATATTCATCATCTACCTGGAAATCCCATGAATCAATGCAGTAAGGCCTTTTCAACAGTTTGAAACGTTTTGACCATCGAACTGTATCGGTTACACAATAATCAAGAGCACGTGCAGCACATTCAAGATTTTTCTTCATCCACTCCTGGTCCCCGCTGGCTTTCCAATGCTGATACATCATGTTAACAAAGTTGTACTCAACATGATTTTCAGCTGGTTGCCTTACAAACCAGGCATCCTCGTCTTTTTTAAAGTAGTTAATAGGACTATAGGCAGTATTGTAATAATGTGAATCACCATCACCATGATTGACGAAACTCCAGATCATGCCGTTTGGCTGTTGATTTTCGCGCAGAAGATCAACCAGATCCCGGCTGTAAGGGCTGAAATACTGCATACCCCTCATGGTATTGTTATTGTCGAGCACCCAGTGTACAAAATAGCGGTAGGTATTTCCGTTCCATTTAATTTCTTCCACCCCGTCAGGATCATACACCAGCATACCATTATAAAATAAGCTGAACATATCACCAATCTGGCCACCGTCGTTAATATTAGTCTCTGCAGTTACATTGAAGCTACCTGAAGCCAGTGTTTTCCCTTTTTTATCGAGTAATATGACAGAATGCTGACCCAGCGAACCTGCTACAATTACCGGTACCTTGCATCCGGCTTTGTCACGGAAATATTCCCTGCCTTTCGAATCCCTGACTACAAGTATTCCTTCTGCTGCACAACTGATTCCAATTCTGTCGAATGGCCTTATTCCTTTTGCCGGTTTTAACACTTCCATCATACCGGTCTGCTGTGCCATTGAAAATACACTAATGAATACGGCTGCGAAAAAGCTTAATATGCATCTTCTCATTTTTGAATAAGAATTAAATCCAAATTATTGAACAAGATAATTAAAGTATAAAAAAATCCTGGCATCGTTACGGGATTTTATCAATACTTAATGAATCAAAGTGATTTCTTATTTATCGCTTGTATTGTTTTTTGCGATTTCCAGTGCAGTTATAGTGGTGTAATATTTTGCAATCATATTGGGAACTTCCCACTCAGGTAATTTGCCTTCTTTCAGATATTGAAGGAACCTTTCAGTTACTTCGGCAAAATGCTCTTCATGACTAATTTTATATTTATCCGGTATAACAACTTCCCATAGCTCGGGGGATTCTTTTAACCGGACGCCGGGATAATCATTCTGAATCCTGCCCAGTGTGTTATAAATGATGTTATTGAAATCTTCACCCGGGTTTATCGGCTCAATATATAAAACAGGCTTATAATTCTCTTCCTTTCCCTGCCTTATAATAAGATTGGCTTTGGTACCTCTCATTATTGAGAAATGCGTATCTCCTGTACCATCCGGTGCTTTGAAATTCCAGATCACAGAAACTTTCGCATATACATTTTTGATGCGATAATTGATTTCACCATTGCAATAAACATTGAGAAGTGAATCAGTAAGATACTTTTGAAGATAGGCAGGATAAGAATCCATGTAAGTAACTTCCGCGAATTGTGAAGGAGAGATGATCGTGGGCCAGTGTCTGGCAGTTTCAACTTTAATGTCCTTGTTATAATCAATGATTTGATCCGGGAAACATTCCCATTGAATCAAATCGACCAGATGAGTAGTGACATCTA
>DATAEX010000358.1:0-12831 GCA_036257765.1 Bacteroidales bacterium | reverse complement strand
TTGTTCTGATAAAATACTGGTCGGTACAGCCTGATCCTGGGCTTACGATCCTCAGCTGTATCAACGGCTACCTCCAATTCGGTATCTGCCAGTTTTTCGTTATAGGCATTTATCTTCTCCACTTCAAAAACATACTTGTTTACATCAATCAGGTTTGAACCCAGTGCAATAGTATCTCCCTCTGTGATGACCTTGTTATCTGCCAGATTGGCAATAGGTATTACATCTTTTTTAATGCTGCGCACGCTGTCTTTTGCAGACATTATTTTCATCCGGAGCCTTTGTGAAGGAGTGACAGTTACCTGTTCAGCAACAGGCTGATCTGCATTAAGGGGATTATGGTAAACATTATATCTTCCGTTGTTGTAAATGATCTCAGCTACATTTCCTGACTCAGGCATATAATCATGCTCGAGGATGTTTCGGGAATATTGCGTGAGCGGCGCGGTTTCGGCATAATACCGATAATGAATGGCTGTATCAACGGCACTTACGGTACTGTCGAATTTTGAAATATATCGGTTCACGACACCTGAGTGATCAGCCAACGAAAGAAAATGATTATGTTCAACCTCATTGGGATAGGATTTGTTGGAAAGCTGAGAATCGCTTACCCTAATCAGCACGTCGGAATTGTTTGCAGCATCATAAATAAAAAGCTGCGTAGCCGCGGCGCGCTCCTTTTGGTTTTCAGCAAAGCTCAGTGTGTCTGAGATCCTGTTCGAAATAAATATGATCTTGCTGTCATTATCAATGAAACGCGGTTGCAGATCATCGGCTATATCATTTGAGATCTGACGGTTTGTAGCCGAAGCAATATCGTGAATGTATATGTCGGTTCTGCCATTCCTTGACCCGGAAAAAACAAATGAAGTTCCTTCTTTCGAGAACGACATGTCAAGCACCTTATCAAAATAAAGGAAATTCCGGACAGTGAGTTCCTTATCCGCTATGTTGTAATAATAGAGTTTTAGACCTCCTTTTTCCTCAGTCATGAATGCTATATATCTTGCCGACGGATGCCAGGCAATCACCGGGTAGCTAAAATCTGTAATCTGGTCGAGCCTGTATTCTCTCTTGAAAATACGTTTCTTTTTACCTGATTGCACATTCATCAGCCAGATCTTATACAGGCCACGGTCATTTGTAACATAGGTCAGGTAATTCCCGGTCGGACTGATTTTAACATTCTGATAAACCACACCCTTTTTAGTTCTTTTCAAAAGTTTACCGGTTTCCGGAACCGCTGTTTTTTCTTTCTCACCTTCGAATAAACTCAGGTAATACCCTGTCCAGTCGTAGGTGAGCTCTTTAAGAGTAAGACCAAGAACGTTTGAAAAACCTGTCTTAATCGATTTGCTGATGCTGGTGAGATAGATGATGCTTGGAATAACCGATTCACCATAAGTATCTGCTATATATTTCCAGAATGAGTGGCCCGCATAAATGGCGTCCTGTCCTGTAAGCCTGTTGAATTTCTCATACTTCCCGCTCAATATACCATCCTTAACAAAATTCTCAGTTTGGATGTCCCATTGCATTGAAAGATAAGCGATTAATCCTTCACTATACCATTGAGGAATATTTGAAAGCGTAGCATTGGCAACATTATCGATCAGATCAGTTCCGCTGATCATTTCGTTAACCAAAATTCGTGTTACAGCAGCGGTGATTTGAATATCGTATTCATCATAATTTCCCTCGAAATAAAGAAAGACCTTGTTCCTGTTTACAGTGGTTGTTCCGCCGATGTTATAGTCATCATTTCCGGTAATGAGTCCTATGTTGCTCTGTCTGAAATCGCTCAGCTTGTTATAGGCTACAAAAAGGATTCTTTTTTCAAGAGTATAATCAAAGAAAGCTTCAATTCTGGGAATAATTTGTTCGGCGTATTCAGCTGTATAATCAGCCAGGTTTTTACCATCCTCATTGAAATAAACATCGTATTTATCAAAGCGATAGTAGGACCATACGAACTCGTTAAATTGCACGCGGTTTTTTCCGAAACTCATCTGGTGACCATTATAGAATTGCGAAAAACCGGCCAATGAGAGCACAGAAAACAGGATTATGAGAATATTCTTTTGCAGGGTAACTTTCATATTAAATGACCAGCAGTAATAATCAACACGAAGCTATAAAATTAGTTTATTCCCTTCAATTTCAATTGCAAAATTCTGCCACAAAAAACAAGCCATAAAAAAAGAGACGTTATTGGCGTCTCTTAATTGGTCATCCTGAGGGGTCCAAGATGTCATCCTGAGCGGAGTTGAAGGATGTCATCCTGAGCGGAGTCGAAGGACCTTATGCCTTTTCGGCGCTACCCAGTACGTTTACAACCTTATGTTTATAAAGTTCTTTTAACTTTTCGCGAGCCGGTCCGAGGTAATTACGTGGGTCGAATTCACCCGGTTTTTCAGCAAATACCTTACGGATGGCAGCAGTGACTGCAAGACGTCCGTCACTGTCGATGTTGATTTTGCATACAGCCGAACCTGCAGCACGGCGCAATTGATCTTCGGACACCCCGGCGGTATTTTCCATTTTTCCGCCGTATTTATTGATCTCATCAACTATATCCTGAGGTACGGAAGATGCACCGTGAAGTACAATCGGAAATCCGGCTATACGTCTTTCTACTTCTTCGAGAATATCGAAACGCAAGGGAGGAGGAAGTTCACCGGGTTTGACTTTGAATTTGAAAGCTCCGTGTGAGGTACCGATTGAGATGGCAAGTGAATCCACCCCGGTCTTTTTTACAAAATCCTCAACTTCTTCGGGACGGGTATATGATGAGTGCTCAGCCGATACTTCATCTTCGATTCCTGCAAGAACACCTAATTCACCTTCTACGGTAACATCATATTTATGGGCAAACTCAACAACCTGTTTGGTTAACCTTACATTTTCTTCATATGGAAAATGCGATCCGTCAATCATCACTGATGAAAATCCGGATTCAATACAGGACTTACATGTTTCAAAAGAATCGCCATGATCGAGATGAAGAACAATGGGAATAGCATAACCCAATTCTTTTGCATACTCTACAGCCCCTTTGGCAAGATACTGAAGGAGAGTCTGATTGGCATATTTACGGGCACCTTTTGAAACCTGCAGGATAACAGGAGATTTAGTTTCGACACAAGCACTGATAATTGCCTGCAGTTGTTCAAGATTATTGAAATTAAAAGCGGGAATTGCGTAGCCACCTTTTAGAGCTTTTCTGAAAAGTTCTTTTGAGTTAACTAACCCTAATTCTTTATAGTGTAGCATATAATGTATTGTTTTATTTTGGCGCCGCAAGATAGTTTATTTAGTATTAGCTGCCAAAATTTTCTTTAAAAACTTGGGGATTTGGAAGGCAATTCCCTATTTTTATAACAAATCCTATATGCGTGTGTTTTAAAGTGATCGGCGATATTTATCCCTATATTTTAATGAATGAGTAACGGAGGTAAGTTCCAGAAACGGCTCAGGCTTTTCGATGCCACAGCAATCGTTACAGGGTCAATGATCGGTTCAGGCATTTTTATTGTGAGTGCTGATATTGCACGGAACGTAGGTGCACCCGGATGGTTGTTGATGGTGTGGCTTGTGACCGGAATTCTTACGGTAATTGCCGCGCTTACTTATGGTGAATTATCTTCGTTAATGCCACATGCAGGCGGACAGTATGTTTTTCTGAAAGAATCTTATAATCCGCTCATCGGGTTCCTTTATGGCTGGGCAGCATTTCTTGTAATACAGGGAGGGACGATTGCTGCAGTGGCTATGGGATTTGCCAAGTTCAGCGGAGTTCTTTTTCCCTGGATCTCACAAAATAATGTCTGGTTCTCGTGGCGTTTCCTCAACTTTTCCACTGTGCACCTGGTAGCCATCGGATCGATCATTGTGCTTACCATACTGAATACACACGGGATTCTCTTCGGCAAAGTCATCCAGAATATGTTTACAACTACAAAAGTTGGCATATTACTGATTTTCATAGTGATCGGACTCTTCATTGCGCGCAACGGTGATGCAGTTCATTTGAACAAAACGGTTTTCTGGTCAGCATCTTCAGCCGGAAATGATACAGGAATTCTGACCGGTATCGCTCTTCTTATTGCATTTACTACAGCTATGGTTGGATCACTGTTTTCTTCTGATGCATGGAACAATATTACATTTGCTTCAGACGAAGTGATAAACCCCCGGCGAAACCTGCCGCTGAGCCTGGTTTACGGTACTGTTATTGTAAGCCTGATCTATTTCCTTGTAAATATTGCCTATTTGCAGGCCTTGCCTTTAAGGGGATCCGAAACCGGGCTGAATGCTGTTGAAAGAGGTATTCAGTTTGCCGCAGAGGACAGGGTTGCTACAGCGGCGATGGAAGGAATACTGGGACAAAATGCAGCGATTTTTATGGCAATCCTGGTTATGATCTCCACATTCGGATGTAATAACGGTATCATCCTCGCCAGCGCCCGGGTTTATTATGCTATGGCTGTTGACGGAGTCTTTTTCAAACAGGCAGGTCGCCTGAATTCAAAAGGAGTACCTGCAAGAGCGTTGGTCATTCAGGGCATATATACTTCGATATTATGTCTCTCAGGCACATATAGCGATCTGCTCGATTATGTGGTATTCACTGTGCTTCTTTTCTATATTCTTACCATCCTGTCGGTATTCATTCTGAGAAGAAAATACCCGGACATGGAACGGCCATACAGGGCACCCGGATTCCCGGTGTTGCCGGTGCTATATATTGTGTTAGTCTTATTTATAATGGTAATCCTCCTGATATATAAGCAAAAGTATACATGGCCGGGCCTTATTATTGTTCTGCTCGGTATACCTGTGTACTATATCTGGCGAAAAAGAGGAGTAAAGGAAAATGGAGCTTAAGGCAAAGATACTCTCTCTACAACTTTAATCTGCTGCCATTTTCCGCTGCGGTATCGTAATATCAGCACACCGCAAAACACCAGGAAGAAAATAATCAGTCCCAGCCAGCCGGCGATAGCAGATTTATTCAGCACATTCATGATCACAAATACTACCGGCAACATCGTCCAGTGAGCTAAAACGGAAATTAGCATGGTAAAATGAGTGTCCCCTGCCCCTCGCAATGCACCTATTATCGCCACCATCACTGCCTCCAGGAGCACGTACAGGGATGCCAGCCTGATCATGTTTTCGGCAATAGGTGCGGCCTGACTGAATATATCAACTTCAAACTGAGGCTGGAAAATGCTGACGAGTGCACCAGGAATAGCAAGGAATAAAATCAGGATAACAACTGAATAATATAAGCCGGTTTTAATTCCCGACATGGCTGCACGATGGGCGGTTTTGGGATCACCTGCGCCCATATACCGCCCTACCAGACTGGTTACACCAATTTCTATCCCAATTAATGGGATAAACGAAACCAGGTCCCAGTTGAACATAATGGTGCTTGCGGTTGCTACAACATTGCCGTGAGAATCGAAAAGGAAAATCAATGTGTTGAATGCAAGAAAGTTAAGGAAAAACTCAATGCCTGCAGGATAGCCGAAATACAACAATTTCTTCATTACGTTCCGGTCGAACCGGAATGTTTCGCTGATATGAAATTCACGACGATTGCTTTTGCCAATATATGCAAATATCAGGATCAGCACACCGCATGCACTTCCGGTTACTGTGGCAAGTGCAGCGCCCTTCACACCCATTGCAGGCAATCCCAGTTTTCCGAATATCATAACGTAATCGAGTACCACATTGATTATCATGGCCGCTAAATTGGCTGTCATTACAATCCGGGTTCTTCCTATTCCTGAAAAATAACAGCTCAGACTGTTACGAAGTATTCCGGAAATAGCGCCAAAAATTACTATATTGAAATATTCAATCTGAGACTCCAGTTGAACCAGTGGAAGATCCATCAAATTGAAATACATATGGATCAGCGGCCGGCAAAGTAAAATGACCGGATAGGCAATGAAAGAAATAATGAATGCCTGAAATGCGACAACACCAGCAAGATGCTTTTGTCCGGCACCGTAGTATTGGGCGACCAAAGCGGTCGTATAACCGGTGAGGCCTATAAAAAAGAAAGTCATCAGTTGGGTGCTTACTCCTCCGCCCATAACGGCATTCATTTGTTCTGGACCAATGCGTGAAATGAACAGGCGATCGGTAAAAGTCATTACACCGTCGCATGCAGTAGATATGATCATGGGAAAGGCAATGGTCATCAACTCGGCTGTGCCGCCCCTGTCATGCCTGGATGGGAATATTTTGGTCAGATTCATAAGTTTTGGGCAGTGAAGCAAACAGGAATTAATTATCCATATTGCTTTCTGAAAGCGACAAAAGTAAAAGTTTTGAAAATCTTTTGAAAATATTATTCAATATTATCACAATTCTGGGGCGTCTTTACAATTCCAGATGTGTTGAATCCCTTGTCCTTTATTAGCTTTAAGATTTCGTTATATTTAAATGAAGGTACAAATGAGTCACGGCTGAGTATAGATAAATTTTTCTTTTCACGATTCACAATTACCGCTAAATTATAATCTGCCGTCAATGCTATTATTTCATAGGTAACCCGAACAGGTCCCGTTGTTTGAAATTTCATTTTTGATTCATTTGCATCCGATACCGAAATTACTTTCGAATGAGAAACAGTCATTTCTGGTCTTCCTTTATGAAATTGAATACACCTTGTGGTCGATTTAAAGAATCTGTTTCCCGGAATATATTCGTATTCAACAGTGGTG
The DNA here is from genome assembly GCA_036257765.1 of Bacteroidales bacterium. Lineage (GTDB taxonomy): Bacteria > Bacteroidota > Bacteroidia > Bacteroidales > UBA10428 > UBA5072. The sequence goes on along the minus strand of DATAEX010000358.1, from coordinate 6,082 downwards.
CAATGGCAGTCGTTTCTTGAATCAACAGGATATAAAGCTACTTCATACCAAAGGCCGGCGAACAGGTTCAGATCCATCCTGTCGATTGTAGGTAATTGTTGAGTATATCCTGTGAACAGGTTCACCACTAAAATAAAGATGAGAATAGATCTGATCTTCATTTTAATTCCGGGTATGATGGATTCAATCCCCAATTTATTAATTACAGTTCATATAAGCAATTATTAACAGTATCTTTCAAAATCAAAACTCCTTTTCAAGTTTTTGACTATTTTTGCAGCCCAATTTTTGATGAATGAAAGATATCCGCAATGTGGCGATTATTGCACATGTAGATCATGGAAAGACCACGCTGGTAGATAAAATACTGTTGCAGACGCGATTTTTCAAGGATTATGAGAATCCCGGTGAACTGGTAATGGACAGTAATGAGCTTGAGCGTGAAAGGGGGATCACTATCCTTGCAAAAAATGTTTCCGTTGTTTACAACGATGTTAAAATTAATATTATAGACACTCCGGGACACTCCGATTTCGGAGGAGAGGTCGAGCGGGTGTTAAATATGGCAGACGGTGTTCTGCTGCTTGTTGATGCCTTTGAAGGCACTATGCCACAGACACGTTTCGTGTTACAAAAAGCATTGAATCTGGGATTAAAGCCTATCGTCGTAATAAACAAAGTGGATAAACCCAATTGCCGTCCCGACGAGGTGCATGAACAGGTATTCGAGCTGATGTACAATCTGGATGCCAATGAAAATCAGCTGAATTTTCCCACAATATACGGATCCGCAAAACAAGGGTGGATGACAGATGATCTGAAAAAACCCACCCAGGATATAACCGCATTGCTTGATGCCATTGTAAAATATATACCCGCGCCAAGAAAACTCAAAGGAAGTCCGCAGATGCTTATATCCAACCTCGACTATTCCAATTATCTTGGGCGGATAGCCATTGGCCGTTTGCATCGGGGCGAATTGCGCGAAGGAATGAATGTTTCGCTGGTGAAGCGTGACAGAAGTATAATTCGTACCCGTATTAAGGAATTATCCATTTACGAAGGTCTGTCATACAAAAAGGTTCCGGTGGTTGAATCAGGCGATATATGCGCCCTGGTTGGCATAGAGGGTTTCAATATTGGCGATACCATTTCCGAATACGAGGAACCTGAAGCTCTTGAATCGATCACAGTGGATGAGCCCACCATGAGCATGCTCTTCACAATTAACGATTCACCGTTCTATGGCAAGGAAGGAAAATATGTGACTTCGCGGCACCTGAAGGATCGTCTTGAAAAAGAGCTTGAAAAAAACCTGGCATTGAGGGTTGAGCCTACCGATTCTGCTGACTCCTTTATAGTTTACGGCCGGGGTGTTTTACATCTGTCCATTCTTATTGAGACTATGCGGCGTGAGGGTTATGAGTTGCAGGTCGGGCAGCCAAAGGTGATTATTAAGAGTATTGGAGGAGAACCTTCGGAGCCGATGGAAATACTGTTTATCGATCTTCCCGAAGAATATTCCGGCAAGGCAATCGAAATGGTTTCTGCGCGCCGGGGACAGATGCTCTCGATGGAGCGGCGTGGCGACAGGGTCCATCTTGAATTTGACATCCCTTCGAGGGGTATTATCGGACTTCGAAGCAATCTTCTTACGGCAACAGCGGGTGAGGCAGTGATGTCACACCGTTTTAAAAGCTTTGAGCCATTAAAAGGAGCAATTGAGCGCAGGATAAACGGTTCATTGATCGCGATGGAAACCGGAACGGCCTATGCTTATGCCATTGATAAACTGAAAGACCGTGGCGCCTTTTTTGTCGAATCTCAGGAAGATGTTTATGCAGGTCAGGTTGTCGGTGAACATTGCCGTGCGGGAGATCTGACAGTAAATGTTACAAAATCGAAAAAGCTCACCAATATGCGTGCTTCAGGAAGCGATGAAAAAGTGCGCCTTGCACCCCCCATGCGTTTCAGTCTCGAAGAAGCACTTGAATACATTCAGGAAGACGAATACGTCGAAATTACTCCCGGATCTATCCGGCTTCGGAAAATTCTGCTCAGCGAACACGACAGAAAGAGAGCCGGGAAAGTAGCAGCAAGCATGCAATAAAATAGGAATCGGCAGCAGGCGTTGCCCCTACCCTGCTGCTACTTACTTTCAAAAGTCTGCTTTCCAATTAAATTCTTCTGATTTTTTCCCTGTATCTCTATCTCATTTCTTTCTTCTTAATTATTCTTCCTTTTTTCATAGCTGTTATTCTATATTTATTATGTTTTTAGTTTCATACTACCTTTTTTATAGGGTTGAAAAATATTTTTTTATATTTTTTTGGATTTATACCCCGATTTTATATACCTTTGTTTCGGGATATATATATTTATTAATTAAACAACCTGTACTATGAAAGGATTATATAGACGAAGTTTAATGGCTGCCGGTGTTTTATTGGTTTTTGCCACCGGTTCGCTTTTCGCTGCTGACATCGTGGAGATTGATTCGGGAGCAACCGCATGGATGCTCACCTCAACAGCGTTGGTGCTACTGATGGTTCCGGGACTTGCCTTGTTTTATGGTGGATTGGTGAGGACAAAAAATGTCCTTGGGACCATGATGCACAGTTTCGTTGCCATGGGAATTATGGCCATCCTGTGGGTGGTGCTGGGTTATTCCATGAGCTTTGGTTCCAATGTTTTGGGTGGGTGGTTCGGTTGGAATAAGGATTATGTGTTTCTTTCGGGAATTGATGAAACTGTTTCAGCATCCGGCATACCTGAGTATGTATTTACTATGTTCCAGGGTAAGTTTGCTATTATCACCCCTGCCCTGATTGCAGGTGCATTTGCCGAAAGGGTTTCTTTCAAGGGATACGTAATATTTATTGCACTCTGGGGAATACTTGTATATAATCCTCTTTGCCACTGGGTTTGGGCAAGTGACGGCTTCCTGTTCAACATGGGTGCTATGGGAGCAATCGACTTTGCTGGAGGGACTGTAGTTCATATCGCATCCGGAGTAAGCGGACTTATAGCAGCGTTATATCTGGGCTCCAGGAGGGGACATCCGAAAACGGCATTTGCGCCCAGCAATCTGGTAATGACCATGCTTGGAGCCGGATTATTATGGGTTGGCTGGTTCGGATTCAATGCAGGAAGCAGTGTAAGCAGCGGATTGCTTACCGCACAGGCCCTGACAGCAACACAGGTAGCAGCTGCTTCAGGAGCTATGGCGTGGATCATCATAGAATCAATACACCAGGGCAAATCAACAGCTCTTGGATTCGCCAGTGGCATATTAGCAGGTCTGGTAGCAGTCACGCCGGCAGCAGGAGTAGTACAGCCTGTCGGTGCTATGGCACTGGGTGTTGCTGCCGCTATTATTTGTTATGGTGCAATTCTTCTTAAAAACAGGCTTGGATATGACGACAGTCTCGATGCATTCGGCATCCATGGTATTGGAGGAATTGTAGGATCAATATTACTGGTATTTTTTATAAGGGATAGCTGGATGCGGAGTGCAGCCGATGCAGCAGGAGGCTCATGGTCAGTTGGTCAGCAGTTAGGCGTACAGGTTGTTGCCGTTGCGATTGCTGTTTCCTATGCAGCGTTGCTGACCCTGGCCATAATTTTTGTGGTAAACAAGTTAGTGGGCTTCAGGGCTTCCAAAGAAGCGGAAATGTCAGGTCTCGACCATACATATCATGGCGAACAGGGCTATGGCATGTTAAATCCCCGCTAATTCCTATAAAATACTTTAAATATAATGCTATGAAACTCATAACAGCCATAATCAGAGAAAATAAACTCGATCAGGTTCGTGAAGCGTTGATCGAAGCCGAGATCACCCGTATTACAGTAAGCCGTGTTTCGGGTCACGGACAGCAGCTGAGGGAAGAAATTTACCGTGGAACTCGTGTAGTTCCCAACCTCATTCCGAAAGCAAGGATTGATATTGCCGTCAATGACGATTTTGTTGACATCACAGTAAATACGATAATTAAAGTTGCCCGTTCCAATGGTGCCGGTGAAGTGGGTGACGGGAAGATCTTTATCTCGCCGCTCGAAGAATGCATCCGGATCCGAACCGGGGAGCGCGGGAGAAAAGCTATTTAGGCACAAGTAGTTATAGGGTTAAGGGGGTTAGGAGGTTGAGGGGGCAATTGCCGCCTCAACCCTTTATTCTTTCCCTCTCTGGAATACTCCCAGCTCAAATTCCGGTAACACTGCAAGCAAATGGTCAAATAAATCCGATTGAAGTTCCTCAAACGCCAGTGAATCGGTCCCTTTCACAAAGGCTATAATTTCAAGCGGCAAGCCGTTCTCGCTTGGCTGCAGTTGATGGACCAGCATGGGTAGCTTATGGTTCAGTCCGCTGTGATTTCTTAATACCCCCACGATATATTTTCTGAACAGGGTTAAATTGGTTATTTCACCATCATGCAAAACATTAATTACATCCGACTTTTTACTTTTTTTATCCTGCCTGTCGATAAATTCCCTGATCGACTTAATGCCGCTTAGTTTCTGTATCATATCTGGTGTGCAAAATTCAACAGTTTTCATGTCGATATTCAGGTATTTTTTAAAGCGGCGTGCCGATTCTTCTTCCGTGCCGCGCCAGTTAACGAATGAATCTGACACCAGAGCATATGTAGGTATGGTGGTTATCGTTTTATCAAAATTCCTGACTTTAACAGTGTTCAGGGTGATTTCAATCACATTACCATCGGCTCCGTATCTCGACATGGTGATCCAATCGCCTATTCTCAGCATATCATGAGCGGAGAGCTGAATTCCTGCAACCAGTCCAAGGATTGTGTCTCTGAAAACTAGCAGGAGCACAGCAGCTGCAGCGCCAAGTCCGGTAATCAGTTTTCCGGATGGTGTTCCGGTAATTATAGACACAATGGAGATTATTGCTATTGAATAAAAAATGATCTGGACAACCTGGATGTAACCTTTGATCGACCGGCCTTTAGATGCCGGCAAGGTCTGGTAAATATCATTAACACCTTTGAGGAAAGCATTGATGGCCATCAACACAACCACTATCATATAGATGCTGAGGGCTTTTTGAGTGAGGGTCATTATGACAGGGTATTGCGACAGCACGTGTCCCACGCTATACCACAAAACAAGGGCAGGCGCCAGATGAGATATCATTTTAAACACCTTCTTTTCAAGAAGTATATCATCCCATACTGTTTTAGACCGTGCAACGACTCGTGATATGATCACGATAATGATTTTCCTTGTAATTATGTCGGCAAGCCAGGCAAGAATAAGAACGTTAAGGATACCGAATGCAATATTCACGGCATTTGCCTGCTGGGGATTCAGTCCCCATTGCTGTAAAAGTTGCTGGATATCAAACAGGAATCTCAGCTTATGATTCATTCCGAAAAAAGTTGATTGGTTCGCACAAAGATAAAGATTCTCTCTGGAACTCATGATTTGTCGCAGTTGCTACATTTAAAGAATTGAAGGATTGGTGCGGGGAAACAATTAAAAAACCCGGTACTGTTTCCAGCACCGGGTAATCTTTTCATTCAATACAATTGATCAGACTTCTTCTGGCGTGATTAATCGTTTAATCTGCGTGCAACGAAATACGATGATATGAGGCCCAGGCCTGCGAACATGAAGATCATGGACAGGTACGCCACAGGTTCCTCCAACCTGGTGGAAACAGTAAGGATATTCCCTACCAGTATTCCAAATCCGCCTCCGATGAAGAGCATTCCCAGTTTAATTGAAAATTTTTTAAATACGTTAACCGGTTCCGTTTTGAAAATAGACGCATCGGCATTTTTCTCGATAAGGGCTAACCTTTCACGGTTTCGGGTTGTATAGTAAAAATATGCAATACCAAAGATTGCTCCGAAAAAAGTCAGGAAAAACATGACTGCAACAAATCCGTCGTGCATGGCTGTAAGTTTTAATTGTTTATGATTTCTGATTCTTTGACGCCGGTATTTGATTACCGGTTACAAAAAAGGACAACAAATGCATTTTTTTATTAGATTTGATGAAGTACGAGTGGGTTAGGTAAACTTTTCAGGCATTTTGGAAATGTAACTGAAGT
>DATAEX010000348.1:0-3266 GCA_036257765.1 Bacteroidales bacterium | reverse complement strand
CAGATTCAGCATCCCGGCCCGCGCTCATAAAGACATTATCCTCTTTGTCGTTTCTTAGTAAATACTCAGCATGAATAGCACTAAGCTTTGTAATCTGCTTATCAGTATCGGCTAAGCGCATTTGAAAATCTTCAGCTCTGTTTGCGGGCAACCTGAAAATCCAGTTAACTAATAGAATGACACTGGCAAAAAGAATGAACCAGAAGCCAAGAAATACCTTGTTTTTCACGGCCGAATTAGAAGTTGTAATATTCATTTCTGGCAATCTTTTAGTTACTTACAATAGTTTACAGCCTTCAATTTTTAAAATATGCGTGACCTTTTTTCTGAAACCGGGCAGCCGGGGCGCCTAATATGGTTTCATGCATTCCCATTATGAGACAACCCGTATCATAAAGACTCTGGTGAAAAAGATCAAAAACCCTGCATTGCAGATTATAATTGAAATAGATTATAACGTTGCGGCAGAGTATGAGATCGAATTTCACATAAAGTGTATTATTTTCTGTGACAAGATCATGTTTTTTAAATACGGGTTTTTCTCTTAAAAAACCATGCAATCTTATCGTATCATTGGCTTTATCGAGTTCAAGATATTTTGTATAAGGCACGTCGTTATATTCTTCATAGTTATAAGGATTTTCCTTGATTACCTTATCAAAATTATCGAGATAAGCAAGGTTAAACCGGTACTTGTATTCACCCAGACGAGCTGTATCCATTACATCTGTATTGATGTCAGTTGCATAAACTCTTGCCCTGTCGAGCATTTCCAGTTCATTAAGTAATATCAGCATTGAGTAAACTTCCTGACCTGTCGAACAGCCTGCGTGCCATATATTGATCACTGAATTATTCTTAAATCTGGGAAGTATATTAAACCTGATGGCTTGCCAAACCTGAGGATCGCGGAACAGTTCAGTGGTATTGACCGTTATTTCTTTTACTATCTCTTCTACGAACAATGGATCAGATTTGATTTTCGAAACTAGCATGGTTATATTCATCGAGTGATCAGTAAGAACTTTGAGTATTCTTCTTTTAAGCGATTTTTCGGAATACTGGCTAAAGTCATATCGTGACGATGTCTTCAGAGCATATAAAAAAAGCTGATAATCCTGATCTGAAACCATCATACTAATGAGAAAAAATTCATGTGATTCTAAATCATCTCCAAACAAAAGTTTGTAGTAACAGTCTACCATAATTTGCACCGACGGGTTTCATTTTTACCAAAAAATATTCTACATTAGTTCAAAATATCCCCCATATGGAGCTCAAAGCAGCCATTGAAGCACGTACAAGCGTGAGAGTTTATAGTGACGAACCCGTTAACATGGACGATGTTAAAGAAATGGTTCGTTTGGCAGGACTTGCGCCCAGTGTGAACAACTATCAACCCTGGAGGTATATTGCTATTACTAACCGTGATCTGCTCAATCGCATATCGGATGAGGTTGCAGCAAAAATTGAAGATATCCCTGTAACAAAATCAGTGGCTGCAGCTAACGTAAAGAAACAGGTGACCTGGTTTTCGACTTTTTTTAAAGATGCACCTGTGCTTTTAGTGTTGGTCACCAGGCCTTATGAAACAGTCCTGGAAAGTGCGGTAGAGCTGACCCACGAGGAAATCAACACGATGCGAAATTTTCCCGATATACAAAGTGCAGGGGCCAGTATTCAGAATATTCTGCTGGCAGCTGTAGATATGGGATATGGTGCATGCTGGATGAGCGGTGCGATGTTTGCACGTGTTGAAATCGAGACCATTCTGAATATCAAAGCGCCTGAAAAAGCACTCGCTTTTGTTGTTCTGGGGAGGCCGAAATCAGAACTTAAACCAAAAGCAAAACCAAATCTGGCCGAATCAATGGAAATAATCAATTAAGCCGGATTAGTCGATAAAAACACGTTTGTCTTTCGGATATTTAACGGCGAACGATACCCGTATTTTATTTTCAATCCCTGGTGCGATTTTCTGCTTCCAGGTGATTATGCCACTCTCCGGTTCAAGTTTTCCGCCTGAAATTTCCGTTGTTTCAATTTCAATATCTTTATTCATAGATACAGGTATCTGATCTTCTATTTTCAGATCAACTGGCTGTCTCTTGTTATTACGGACCGATATTTCCCAGGTTCGGGTTTCGCGCTGATTAGCCCCGATTGTTCTTTCAGAAGTAAGATCCTGCAATTTAATCCTGGTAATTACGATTCCTTTATCCCTTCCCAGCGAAAGATCCAGAGTGTCTTCGGTATTGCGCACATCAAGAAATGACTTGCCAACATATGTACCTTCGAAAAACAGGTTGATTTCTCCGGGAAGAAGATTGTATTTTTCCCATCCCGTAATTCTTGCCAGCAGGAACGCATCCCGGTCAAGCCTCGGTACGGTGTAGTATTCAAATAATGCCGGGAGGTTGAAATCCTGTATATTAATAGTGTATTGCTTGTTATCCGATGGGATATCATAGGGAATGCTTATGGCAAATTCAAAGTTGGTCTGGTTCGCATTTACCTGTGTATAGTTGGCAGCAGTACCTGAACTCACAGGCATAGGAGCTTCATCTTCAGCGACCCTCATTTCCAGCGGTGCCGCTTCAGATTTCATTTGATTATACTGCCTCTGGATTATTATAGGTTGTTCAAAATCAAGGTACCAGGGAAGGATTTGAGGTTTTTCACCACGTTGCTGTGGATTAGCAGTTGACAATCGCAATGCTACCTTGTCCCATGACTCTCCCGTATTTTGATAGACGCGTGCATTATAAATCATTTGTACCGGGTTTTGTATGTCCTTCGCCCTGACATCATACGAAGGTGTCCAGCCGGCACCATATACCGTGTAACTCAGAAATAGTCTTGCTGTGACATTCTGATCGCACGATACGTTTACCAGCACCTCGGATGTAGGTTGTTGTAATTCCACATTCCGGCTTTCAAGTTGATTTTTCAAAATTTCTATACGTTCTTTCTTTTCAATGATCCGGCGGTTCAGCTTAATCGCTTCTTTCTTTATTTCAGATAAACGTGCTCTGTAAAAATCAGCAGCCAGTTTCAACTCATTTAATACCACTCCTCTTTCTTTGCTTCCTATAGCACGGTTAGCATTTAGCATCTCTTCCTCACTTTTCAACACATCTACCTGACTGTATAACCATGCCAGTTCATCTTCATGTATTTTGATGGAATCTTCCAGCTGCTTCACTTCAGCTGTTTTACGTTGTGAGGCCAGGTAATTAATTTGATGGAGAAGTGACAGAATGATG
>DATAEX010000346.1:0-3138 GCA_036257765.1 Bacteroidales bacterium | reverse complement strand
AAAAAAGATGCCTGTCCGCTTGCACAGGTTGTGAAAATGGTATTCCCTGCACGACCGAATCTTCCAAAGATGGCCTTGCCGGAAGTTGAAGTTACCTGGTATGACGGCGGTTTCCATGCCATGATACCTGATGTGCTTCCTGAAGGCAAGGAATGGCAGGGCGAGGGATGTGCATTATACGGCACTAAGGATACACTGATACTGGGAAGTCACGGATCTGATCCTTATTTGCTTTCAGGCAGGACTCCAAAGTCGCCTGAAGTATTAAGAGTTATTCCCGACAATAATCATTATCTCGACTGGGTGGCTGCATGCAAGAATCCGGATCTGCGCGAAAAGACTGCTTCTCATTTCGGAGAGGCTGGTCCTTTTAATGAGATCGTATTGATGGGTGTTCTCGCAGTCCGTCTTCAGAAGATGGGTAAGATCCTGGATTGGGATGGTCCTAACATGCAGTTTACAAACATTTCTGCCAGTGACAAGGTTTCGACATGGTCGGAGATCTTCGATATCGGCAAAATGATGGCTGCTGCAGCAACTGCTGCCAGAAATGCCGGTGGTGCCAGGAACCAGCAGGGGGGAGGATTCCCCGGGATGGGCGGAGCCGACCCGAGCGAAAAGAATGCCAGGGAATTCGTTGCTTCATTGGTTAAACACGAATATCAGAACGGCTTTAAGCTGCCGGATATGCCTTCGTAGAGACGCGATTAATCGTAGAGACGCGATTAATCGCGTCTCTACAAACAATATATATATATTAACCATAAAAAACACAGATGAAAAAGATAATATATGTAATTATTCCCGCATTATTGCTGGCATTGACAGTGCATTCAGCCGACAATCCCAAAAAGCATCTGGGTATTGCAACATATTCCGTAAAAGGACTTGAATCGGATATTGAGGGATCCTTCAAAAGCTTATCGGATGCAGGTTATGTAACTATGGAAATTTCCAATTACAATGCCAATAATGGCACAGTGGCCGGTTATAAACCCGCTGATTATGCTGCATTGGCTGCAAAATACGGGTTGAAGATCATATCAAGCCACGCGCGTACAAAATTCGATGTTAAAGATGTTCCGGGAACGGTTGCAGCCTGGGGCAAGGTTTTCGACGATCATAAAATACTGGGATGCAAGTATGTTATTTTGCCTATGAATATGTGGTCGGGTTCCTTTGATATTCTTAAACAGGAATGCGATCTGTTGAATAAAATAGGCGATGAAGCAAATAAAAGGGGAATTAAATTCGGTTATCACAACCACCATATGGAATTTGCGACCATAGCCGGTTCTGATCAGATGTATGAAGATTACCTGATCGCAAATACCGATCCATCGAAGGTTTTCTTCCAGATGGATGTATATTGGGTTACCCAGGGAGGGCAGGAACCGGTAGCCTATTTGAACAAGTACCCTGACAGGTTCAAAGTGCTTCACATTAAAGATGACTACGTAATCGGGGAAAGCGGAAAGATCGATTACAAAGCGATTTTCAAACAGTTTTATAAAAATGGCCAGGAGGATTGGTTTGTTGAAATTGAGGATAAGATGACACCGGAGCAAAGAACACAATCGAAGGCTATGATGGATGCCATGAAGGATGTACAGGCCAGGGGAGGTACGATGGAAGATTTCATGAAGGAAATGATGAAAAACCGGCCGGCCGGACAGCAAATGCCGGGATTCGGTCCTCAGGATCCTGCAGTAGTGGCTCAAAAGCTTAAGGACTCACTTGAAGCCATTAAGGCAAGTGCAGAATATCTGAAGAATTCCAAATTTGTGAAGTAAGAGGAATAATAGGGTTAGGGTTGTAGAAGAAGCGGTGAGGCACATGACCTCATCGCTTTTTTGTCGGAAGCATGTGAACGTTTTCAATATCATTTTACATAAACAAAAAAGCATTTTCTACATTGATTGCAGGCGGAAGTAATGATATATTTAATTGCTATAATATCATTTTACCTAAAACTAAGGTCATGAAAATTAATAATGTCAGATGCTGGCTGAAAAGCCTGATTCATTTTGCCATGTCTGTTATGCTCGGCATAGCAATCATTCAGTGCGAAAGTTCTTCAGAAGAAGGTGATGAACTCGAGGCAGGATTTCTTAATCCTCCCGCAAGTGCCAGACCTCGAGTTTGGTGGCATTGGATGAACGGAAATATTACCAGGGAAGGTATTAAAGCAGATCTTGAATGGATGCACCGGATTGGAATTGCAGGCTTTCAGAATTTTGATGCAGCACTGGAGACTCCCCGAATTGTTGATGAAAGACTGGTGTATATGACTCCTGCTTGGAAGGATGCATTTCTTTATACTACCAGGCTGGCCGATTCTCTTGGTCTTGAAATGGCCATTGCCGGATCACCGGGATGGAGTGAGAGCGGCGGACCCTGGGTTAAACCTGAACAGGCCATGAAAAAACTGGTGTGGAGCGAAACCCGAATTGATGGAGGAACGGCTTTTTCAGGAAAACTTCCCAATCCTCCTGCTACAACCGGAACATTCCAGAATATCCCATTGAGAAACATCGGGGAAGACAGGCAGAATATTGAATTTTATAAAGATGCCCTGGTTGTAGCATTTAAAGTGCCGGAAAAGGATATTACTCTGTCAGAATTGAATCCTAAGGTCACATCCAGTGGCGGAAGCTTCAACCTGACAATGCTTACCGATGGTAATCTTAAGAACAGCGTGTATCTGCCGCCTGTAAAGGTGGGCGAAAAATCCTGGGTTCAATATGAGTTTCCACAACCTCAAACCATGCAAGCACTTACTATAATGGGCGGTGGCTACGCCGGTATGTGGGGAAGGGGAGCCGATCCTGATACGCGTGCTCTTGAGGCAAGCGACGATGGTAAAAATTTTCGTAAAGTTATCGATATACCCATAAGCGGAATTGAAGAGAAAACACTCACTTTTGATCCGGTAACCGCTAAATATTTCAGATTTACTTTTGTCACTGTCGAACAATCCGCGATGAATTTTTTCGGGTTCGATATTGCACCCGGCGGAGTGAAAGGAACTAATATAGCAGAACTGGTTTTACATAGCGTGCCAAGGGTCAACCGGTTTGAAGAGAAAGCTGCTTTTTCAACGGCCACTGATCTATATACTGCTTATACACGCACGGT
>DATAEX010000344.1:0-5814 GCA_036257765.1 Bacteroidales bacterium | reverse complement strand
CGACAGGGATAAAGCATTATTCAGCTTTTCACCAAGTTCATCGGTAAGTTTTCCCTGTTCCCTGATACTGTTTATAATGGTCTCCCTTCTCTTTTCCAATTCCTGGAAACGGATATGCAAGTCACGGATCTCAGTGATCTGAACTTCATCCAGACTTCCTGTCGCTTCTTTCCTGTAGCGGCTTATAAACGGAATAGTTGCTCCGGCCGCAAGTAATTTCAATGTATTTTCAATCTGCCATGGCACCAGGTTAAGTTCCATGGCAAAAATGTGAACATGCTTATCCATTAGTGTGTGTTTTAGTCGTGCAGTTGTGCAGTCGTGCAGTCATGCAGTCATGCAGTCATGCAGTCGGGCAGTCGGGCAGTCATAAATATCAAAATCAACCAATCAACAAAACAACAAATCAACAAATCAACTAGTCTCTCTTATTAACTGATCCGGCACTTGAGGTGCTGATATTTTTGATTTTCGGTTCGCCTTTGTAATGAATGCTTCCTGCACTGCTTGAACGAAAGCTGGCTTCTTCGGTAACAAAAACTCTTGCATTACCAGCACTGGAAACAGATACATCACCAATTTTTGCCTCAAGATCAAAAGCATTGAGGTCACCCGCGCTGCTTAAATCAGCCCTGAGCTTGTTTGCTGTGCCTTTCAAATCAGCATTGCCGGCGCTGGACATGGAAAGATCGATTTCATCGGCATCTACCTCAAATTTTAAATCTCCGGCACTACTCAGATCAATTCTGAGATTTCCAGTTTTGAACCGGTTTATTGAGGTTACATCACCTGCACTTGATATATCGAGCTGATCAAGTGTTTTACAGGTAATATGCACCTTTTTTGTCTTCGCAAACCTGATGGTCTTATCAGTGAATATTCGCAAAACATTCCCGTTAACTTCGGTTCTTATCCACTCCTGCAGATTTTCATCCGCTTCAACAACAACAGATTGAGGTTCGCCCTGTGTTAAAAATACATCGATACCCGATCCAACCTTAACTCCGCTGAATTCAGGTAAATCACGCGTTTGACTTGTAACCTTGCCATCACCCGAAATAGAATCCAATGGATCCATTATACAGGATACAGCAAGCAGAATCAAAGCTGACAAAAAAATACTAAGATTAATTTTTTTCATGGTTCAGGTGTGTTTACAAAATTTAGGTGGAAAATTACATAATTGAGCGCAGAAATTCCAGTTTACCTACAAATCAATCCCTTTTCTCAGGCAAAATAAAGTGAAAAACAGATCCTTTACCAGGGCTGCTTTCTACCCAGATCTCTCCACCCAGAAGGCTTACCAGCTCTTTGCAAATGGTAAGTCCGAGACCTACTCCGCCAACCTGCCTTGTGAACGTTTCATCACCCCGGCGGAAAATATCGAATATTACATCCAGCTTATTATCTTCAATACCAATACCTGTATCGCTTACATAAAAGTGCCATAACCCTTTTTCGGATTTCATGCATCCGAATGTAACCAGGCCCTGGTATGTAAATTTAAATGCATTGCTGATAAGGTTTTTAATAATTTGGATGAGTTTTTCCCGATCGGTTGTAATTTTATCATGATGCTGCTTCAGATTTTTCAAATCAAGCTCAAAGGCAATGCCCTGTTTTATTTTTGCTTCCTCAAGAATCCTCATGTTATTATCCAGTTCCTTCAACAGATCGCTAATATAAAAAGTGGAGTTGTTACTATTCGATTTTCCTGAAACCAGCTGTGAAATTTCTATCATTTCCCTGATTATCTCAAGTAATTGATTGCTGCTTAGCATTATAATATCAATATAGCTCCCCAGCTGTTCATCATCGGTATAGCTTTTTCGTATCATCTGTGCAAAACCCATAATAGCATTCAAAGGAGTTCTTATTTCATGCGATATATTTGCCAGGAAAGCCGATTTAAGCAAATCATATTCTTCAGCCCTTTTAATGGCTATTTTCAGTTTTTCTTCAGCTTCCCGTCTCTCCGTGATATCATAAGCAATGCCAAGGACTTTATAGATATTGTTGTTTTCATCAAGGGTTGGAACGAAATGGTAGATAACATACCGCGATGCATGAGCATAATTAATCATGCATTCGGTCACCTGGGCTTCTTTTGTTTTAATAGTCTTGTTAAGTGCCTGAATATAGTTTTCTGTAATATCAGGTCCAAAAACTTCATTTTCTTTCTTTCCGACGGCATCTTTGGACTTAAGACCCGAAATGGTCAGTCCGTAGTCGTTCATATATTCTATTCTTCCGTCACTGTCATATATTGTAAATGTCGATGGCAGGTTATTTACAGCATTTCTCAATAGCAGCTCCCTTCTGGCAAGTTCCTGTTGAGTTTGTTTAACCTCTCTTCTAACCTTTGAATTATCAAGTGCACTTTTTATAGATAGCGGCAACCGTTTGATATGTTCCTTAATCACATAGTCATCGGCACCGGCTTTCATACATTGGACAGCAGTTTCCTCATTTGTAGATCCTGTGAGCATTATAAAAGGTGTATCTGATGCTATTTGTTTCTTTAACATCAATGCCGACATTCCGTTGAACTGGGGCATTATATAATCAGATATAATTATATCGGGCTTAAAATTTTGAAGTGCTTGCAGGTAATCATCCTGGGTATCAACCCGATGACTCACTACCTTCGGATTTACTTTTTTAATTTCATACAAAGCCAGTTCGTAGTCTGTGATCAGATCTTCAACAAACAGAATAGTAAGATTATCAGCCATATTGGTCAGGATGTTTTAGACACAGGAAGCGAAAAATAGAAAGTCGCACCATCGCCCGGCTCACTATCAGCCCATACCCTTCCCCCATGCTTATCAATGATTCTTTTTACGAGCGCAAGGCCTACTCCGGTGCCCTCATAATCCTCTGCATTACTTAACCGCCTGAAAACGCCGAATAACTCAACCGCAAATTGGATATCGAATCCGGTACCATTATCCTTAACAAAGAAAATCACTTCATTGGTACCAGGTATATACCCCATCTCAATTTCAGATACTGATTTCTTTGAAGAGAACTTAACCGCGTTGGAAAGGAGATTGCTGATGACCTGCTTTAACAGTCCCAGATCGCCATATGCCTTTGGCATCGGATTAATTTTTGCATTTATTGTTCTATCAGCAAACAATTGCCGCGTTTCTTCAAGCATGGATTTAAACAATGCCTGCATATCAATTGACGTATAACTTAATTCCTGCCTTCCTGTCCTTGATAATCTTAAAAGATCGTCAATCAATTGTCGCATCCGGTTAGCATTATTCAGAACTTTTTCAAGCAATTTATTACCCTCTGTATCAAGCTTCACACTATAATCATCAAGAAGGATCTGTGAAAATCCGTTTATTGCTCTTAATGGCGCTCTGAGGTCGTGTGATACGGAAAAGGTAAACGCTTCAAGTTCCTTATTTGCATATTCAAGATTATAGCTGTGTTCCTGCAATATTGAATTAAGCTTTAATATCTCATTTTCATGCCGCCTTCTTACTGTATGATCGATGGTTGTTGATCTTGTCATGATTATATTACCATTATTATCCCTGACGGCTGTTGCGCTCAATAAAACAGGCAGTATGGTTCCATCCTTTCTGACCATATCATATTCCAGATTGTCAACAAATCCTTGCACTTTTAAAATTTCAAAATTCTTTTTAAATGCATCCCTGCTTTCCTCTGTTATTACATCTGCAAATGAAAATTTCCCAACTACTTCTTCCCGATCATAACCCAGCCATTTAAGCGCCGTATTGTTGATTTTAAGAAACATTCCATTTATATCCAGTGAATGATATCCGCAAGGTGCATTATTATAAAGGTCGCTCAATTCGTTGGTTCTCTGAGCTACGATGTTTTCCAGTTCATCGATATCCGTAGCGCTGCCGTACCAACGGATAACATCTCCTGATTCACCACACATAGGAATTGCCAGACAAAGAAACCATCTGAAAGTACCATCTTTCATTCGCACTCTGAAACGGATCTGATGCTCCTTTATATCATTTATTGCAGTCTTCCAGTACGAAATTACTCTTTCACGATCATCAGCATGAATAAAATCGGTTGTAGCACTATCTTTTAAAGGATACAGGCCCGTAAGAAATTCAAACCTGGAATTGACAAATTCAAAACTACCGTCCGGCCGTGCAGTCCAGACTATTTGGGGCATAGTATTAGTTATAAGCCTTAATCGTTCCTCGCTTGCAATAAGTGCTTTTTCAAATTGTTTCCTCTGGCTTATGTCTCTGACAAGTGCCTGGAAACAAGGACTTCCCATTAGTTCCATATACCTGAGACTCACTTCTACAGGGAACTTCGTACCGTCTTTCCTTATATGCAGGGTATCAAATCTGAAACCACCCTCCCTGATAGTGGTCTCAAGCATCTGGTAAAGGCCCGCTCTTACTTCGGGACTTCTGAGGAGTTCGGCGCTCATGCCCAGAATTTCATCCCTTTTATATCCATAAAGTTCAAGCGCCTTATCATTTACCTGAAGAATAGTCAGATCTTTTGTGTAAACAATTATGGCATCATTTGCAAACTTCGATAACATATCGAAGCGCTCCAGAATCATTTTTTTTTCGGATTCAAGGGTCATGAATTCATTTCTCTGTTTCATCCAGAAAAATGAAACGGATGATGTAAACGCCAGGATCATAAGACCAGCAAGAGAAATCAGATTGAACTCAAGTTTTCTTACCTCTGCAAAAGCTTCCGTCTTGTCGATTTTTACAAGCAGATGTGTTTTACTACCTGGTATCGGATACCCAACTGCAAGAACCGGTTCTCCGTTGTAGTCAATTCCGCTTACTACGCCTTTTAGTTTTTTAATTTCAGGTTGGTCGACCAGTTTATTCCGTCCAACACGAAGATCAGTTACATTTAATTGAGCAGTACCTTTTGGGTCCAAATGAAGGATATTTTTATTATCCTCGTAAATGAGGAGCACTTCCATGCTTTCCGATGGTATTGGAATGGTTTCAATCAAAGGGAGGAATGTCTTACTCAGATTGATATTAAGCTGGATCCATCCTGCAGGTATAGTATCGCTACCATGAATATCTGCCTGTGGAACTACAATTTGCATGATGGCATTGTTCTCATGATTCAGACAAAGGTCACCCATCTGAATTTCGTATGGGCTTTCAGACACCGCATTTATATTATTTTGAATTTGTCCCGATTTTGTCGAATCCCCTTCGGGCAAAGAGAAGAACATTCTGCCATTTTGATCATAAGCAATCATACTTTCATATTTCCCGTTCAGAAACATTCCATTCAGATTGCTATAAAATTCTGACCGGTATTCCTGATTACCGGCATTTGCCCTGAGTTTATGAAAACTTTCATTGATTTGGGGGCTTACCGATAAATACCTGGCGTCAGAGAATCGCTCGTTGCGCCAGTCCACTATCTGATCAATCTTAATATCTGCTATGCTCCGAAGCTGATTTATTTTCTGGTTAATAAATGCTTCTTTTTCTACTTTATAGTACCAGAGTGAAACAAAGATTATAATTAAATTTATAATGAGAAGGCTAAATAGAAGCAGCCTGGTTGATTTGAAATACTTACCTTTTTTATTCATTGTCCTTGTTGTCCCGCAAACAAGTTCTTATTATTTCAAAACATGTCAGGTCCGGATTTAAGTGTAAAGAGTTAAGGTGTAATATAAATTAAGTCCCTGCCAATGCGTGTTATTGCTGATTTTAAAGTTAACAAATATAATGATTGGCAGATCAGTTTCGAATTTTTTTCATAATATTAGCCATGTTAAACAAAAAGAATATGATCAGCAATTACAAA
>DATAEX010000332.1:0-5536 GCA_036257765.1 Bacteroidales bacterium | reverse complement strand
AAGATTTAATGTAGATAGTGCATGGGAAAAACCTCATGCCCGGATTGCCGGAGAAGACGGAAAGATTATAGAAATGAATGCTTCAAAACCTGCAAGCCGGAAATGGAATTTCAGCATGCCTGTCCGTTTGGCAGCATCACTACTCCTTTTGGCAATTCTTGGTGTAGCCGTTGTTACCTCCACAGGTAAATTACAGCGTATTACGGTTGCAAGTACAAATTCTGAAAACAACAGAATAATTGATTTACCTGATGGTTCCAGGGTTTATTTGAATGCAGGCACGAAGTTGAGTTATTCTAAGAAATTTGGCAAAAACAGCAGGGATATTAGTTTGACCGGCGAGGCTTATTTTGAGGTAACTCCCGATAAGAGCAAGCCTTTCAGGATTTTTGCCGGAAATGCCTGTGTCAGGGTTGTTGGTACAGCCTTTAATGTTAATACAAGGAAAAGCAGTGGAATAGTTGAAGTTTATGTTGAAAGCGGTATAGTGGAGTTGTCAGAAAACGGTCACCAGGATAACAACGTTATGCTGCATCCCGGAAATATCGGAATGATAGATCATAAATCTATTATACGGAGTCAGGCCAAAAATGCGAATCCGATTGCATGGAAGACAGGTGCTATGACTTTTTCCGATACTCCGCTCGTGGAGGTTATTGCACTGCTCAATAATGTTTACAATGTAACTATCAGGGTTGAAGGTGAAGGCATGGACACCATTAAAATAAATGGTTCGTATCAGAATGATCCTCTTGAAGATATATTACGTGTTATCGGAGAGCATAATCCCCAACTAACCATTGCAAAATCGGATGATACGATCTACCTTTCGCAATAATTTTTTTCAATATGTTGCCGAGATGCACATTTGCATTCGTTCTGAGCCTTCTCTCAATATGCATGTTACAGGCACAGGATTCATTGTTGCAACAACGGCTAACAATCCCAAAAACCACCTGTACAATTGAAGAAGCGTTAAAGATTATAGAAAAACAAACCGGTTTATCGTTCTCATATAACACCGGACTCATTGACAAAAAAAAAGAAATTTCACTTTCTGCCACCCGGGAACAGCTAATTAATATTCTCTACAGGATTTTTGAAGACTATACACTCCACTTCAGTGTAATTGGCCGGCATCTTGCGATTTACAGACCTTACAGGGCTCCTTCGGCAAATCCTGATAAACCCGATTCAATATATTACTTTATTGTAAGCGGAAAAGTATTAGATAAGGATACCAGGCAACCGCTTGGGTTTTCCAGCGTTTATCTGGTAGGTAAAACTACAGGAACTATAAGCAATGAAGAAGGGGAATTTCAGCTGAAACTGAGTTCTGCGGAAATGTTGGAAACCCTCAGTATTTCGTGTATCGGTTATAAAAACTTTTCTTCATCGGTATCTTCATTGATCAATACAAACCGTAATTATTTTCTGGAACCCGACATTATACCTATCCAGGAAGTTATAATCCGTAAGGTAAGCCCGGTAATGCTTTTACAGGAGGCGAACAATCGTATCAGGATCAACTATCCTAATGACGCAGCAATCCTTACATCATTCTACCGGGAAACTGTTCAACGGGGTAGCCGATATACCATGGTTTCCGAAGCTATTCTCGAGAATTTCAAAACCGGTTATCACTCATTTGCACCCGACAGGGTAAAAATTCTTAAAGGTAGAAAAAACGAAGATCTTTCAAGAAGTGACTCGGTTATCCTGAAGCTTAAAGCGGGTTTGAACACTATGCTAATGCTTGATGTGGTAAAAAACATACCGGATTTTCTCACCGGTGAGAGCCTTTCCGATTACCATTACAGGCTTGCAGATATTGTGGTTGAAGACGGTCGCGATCATTATGCCGTTGAATTCAGTCCCAGGGAGAATTCCCCCGAAAGATCCTTTTATTCGGGAAGGATTATTATTGATATCAACGATATGGCATTCAAATGGGTGGAATTCCAGGTTAATCCAACTGATCTTGATCTGGCCACGGAACGATTTATTGTAAGAAAACCCCCCAATGTGGTTGTTAAAACATTGAAAGCAAATTATAAGGTTGCATACAGAAAACATGGTAATAAATACTACCTGCATATGATTACGTGTGAGACCGGCTTCAGGATCAGAAACCGTCGTCAGCTGTCAGGTTCAATATACAATACTAAGCTTGAGACCGTTATAACTGAAATAGATACTGTTAATGCCAACCGGTTCCCTTTGCGCGAAAGCGCCAGGCCATATGAATTCTTTACGGAGCAGCTTGGCTCATATGACGAAGCCTTCTGGGGTGAGTATAATTTCATAGCACCCGATGAATCATTGGAAAATGCATTAACGCGGTTAAGGAAGAACGAGAACTAGACCTTCGGAAGGTATACCTTCGGAAGGTATACCTTCCGAAGGTGTCTAACTAATTTCTAAAACCAGTCCCTTTAAATATTCTCCTTCGGGATGATAAATGCTTACCGGATGATCGGGCGGCTGGGTTAATTGATGCAGAATGCGTACATGCCGACCGGTATTTGCCGAGGCAGCGAATACCGATTTCCTGAAGTTTTCCCTCGAAACTACCTGTGAACATGAGAAGGTGAACAGAATGCCTCCGTTTCTTATTTGCTCAATAGCCCTGGCATTAATTCTCTTATAAGCAATCAATGCATTTCCAAGTGCATCGAGATGCTTGGCAAAGGCAGGAGGATCCAGGATTATTACGTCATATTTATCAGGAATATTATTCATGAAGGCAAAGGCATCGGTAACAAACGACTGATGTTTATTTTCATTAAAACCATTGAGTTCAACGTTCTTTCCGGTTATTTCCATTGCCTGGCCGGAACTGTCGACAGAATGAACATCCGAGGCTCCTGCTCCGAGGGCGTATACTGAAAATCCTCCCGTATAACTGAACATATTGAGAACATTTTTCCCTGTTACATATCGGGTCAGTAATTGCCTGTTATCACGTTGATCGATGAAAAAACCGGTTTTTTGCCCGGTACAAATGTCGATTAGAAATCGATGACCATTTTCAATTACCTCAACTTTGCCTTCATTGCCAAACAGAAACTCATTTTTTGCTCCCAGGTTCGCTTTATAGGGTAATGTGCTTTCGCTCTTATCGTAAATAGCTTTGAGTTGTTTGCCATATAATTCAGTTAGAATTTCAACAAGCGTCTGCCTGATAAGATACATTCCTATTGAATGCATTTGCATAACAACTATACCGTTATAATAATCGATTATCAAACCGGGCATTCCATCGCCTTCCCCATTTATAAGCCTGTATATATTTGTGTTTTCATTAACGGTAAGATTCAGAGTGTTACGGACTGAAAAAGCGTCGGTTATCTTCGTTTTCCAGTAGTCGGCATCCGGAACAATCTCATGAAATGCGAATATCCTTACTGCAATTGAACCAATCTGGTAGTGTCCCGATGCAAGAAATTCCCCGGTATTTGAAAACACATACACCGGATCACCTTCTGCGGGTTCACCATCAATTTTCTTGATTGCACCCGAAAATATCCATGGATGCATTCGCTTAACAGACTGTTCTTTTCCGGGTTTAAGAGTTATTCTGCTGAGTGTCTTCATTTCAGATGCTAAGAAGCAGCGGCCTGCTTATGACTCGTAAGTATTTCATACATTTGTCTGCATACCCATGCATCAGTGGCGGCGTATTCCAATTGTTCTTTCGTGAGAACTGCCTGTTCCCAATTCGATGTCTGAGATTTTTTGGATATCCTGAAGCCCATGATATTAGCTACAAGTTTTTTAAGGCCGTTATCTTCTATCCCGAATTGTTTTACAAATTGCTGAAGGTCAATAAAACCACCCGGAATAAAAGGGCTGATTTTATTGAGTGAGTTTATGTCATCCTTAATTGCAACTCCAACTTTAACGATATTATCATTTTCGAGGATATCAATGATAAATTTGGGTAGTTTTACCTTATTCATCCTTATCAGAACTGCATGATCAGCAGTCGACAATTGCAGAAGGGCAACATTGTGATAATGTCCTTTTTTGAAGGATGGCCTTGTTTCGGTATCAAATCCAATTACAAATTCATCCCTGAGTATTCTTTTTACAGCTTCAAGCCCGGCAGGATGGTCTATCAGGCTTATAGTACCGGGGAAAGTAAGAACAGGGAGCGCCCTGACATATTCATCTTCAATATTCGCAAAATAAACGGGATTACTCATCATCACCATAAACTTGTTCCTGATCGTCTGAATACCAGGGTTCTTCATCAGAATTTTTGTTGAAATCATCATCCTGAATAGCACGCGATCCGGTACTATTCTTATTATAAATGAGATTATGTAATGCCTTTAAACTTTCGGCTATTCTTATGCCCAGACTATTTTCAAAGCTTTTTCGGCAAAACCACACCGCATCATTCATCGATTGTGGCAGTGCCACATCGTATAACTTTACGAAATTTTTAAGCTCTTCATAGAGATCAGCAAAATTTTCAGCCATGGTAAAGCTAACCAGTTCATGCTGATTAGGAAGTGTTCCCGGAGACATACCGGTAATACCCGTGAATAATTCAAACTTTTGCTGCAACGAATTATGTATCGTAGCATAATCATCTTCTTTAACAAACGTGGCTTGTTCTTCCTCGTAACAGTATTTTGGCATGGGTAAGCGCGCTGCTTTCATATACAAATCGGGAAGAAGCTGCTGTAATTCACTGAAAAGTTCACCGGTTCTTTTTTGCGATGCCTGTTCAAGTAACAGACAGAAATCTCCTGCTGATTTAACAAATTCCCTTACAACAGGACCTTTGATATCTTCCATATCTGATTCTTTTAATACGGATATACAAAGGTAGTGTTTTTAGGTTTGAACCGATCAGATTTTTAGAAAAGGCTGTGGGGTATTCAAACTTTACGCATGTTTAGATCATTTGACTTTTACCAGTTCACCCTTAGCGTAAATACCTTCCTGGCTCGAACCATCGGCCCAGGTATATTTTCCTTCACCTTCGAATAAATTGTCTTTAAAATAGCCTGTATACTTATCTCCGTTCGTATAGAAATAAATACCATAACCGTTCTGGACACCTTTTTCCCATGCACCGACATATTTAGCACCATTGGGCCATACATATGTTCCCTGCCCCTGGAATTTATCGTTCACCCACATTCCATCGTACCAGCTTCCATCCTTGCCTTTCAACATTCCTCGTCCTTCGCGCACGCCATTTGTAAAAGCTCCTTCGTATGTAAAGCCGTTTGTATAAATATATGTTCCCTTGCCATTTTCGCAATTTCCATAAATACAGCCTGTCTTTTCCTGTGCAAAAACAAACGCTGGTAATAAAGTGAAGATTAAGAAGCTGATTAACCTTGTCATAATCTGATTTTATAATATTTTATATTACGTATTTCTTTATTTTCAGTTACATCAGGACATATTTTCAGTATTTTTGAAGAACACCCAATTACTTGGCTATGAACAGCACGCATAAATCCCGTGGAATATTCTGGATCTTTTTAATTGCATCCATCAGCTTGCTTATCCA
>DATAEX010000323.1:0-2779 GCA_036257765.1 Bacteroidales bacterium | reverse complement strand
TCGAAAGAGTAGTTGTGCTCAAAGATGCCGGAGCACAGGCGATTTATGGAGCCAGGGCATTTTATGGGGTTATTGAAATCACAACAAAAAAGGGAGGTCCCGGATTACATGTAAAATATGATTATTTAACCGGTGTACACCTGCCGGGTAAGGGGCCAACCGGCGATCTCCTTGACGCGAAGGAATATGCCGATCTCCAATGGCTGATATACCGGAATGACGAATATGAAGAGTATCATCCCATTTATGGTTCATCGTCTGAGCAGGCACCAACCATGCCCCTGTGGGCTGGAAATACGGATTGGTACTCTGAAATGACCCGCAAAGCCACGGTAGCAATACATCAATTTTCACTCAGCGGGAGCAGCGATCATACGGCATACATGGGATCGTTCGGATACCATAACGAAGATGGCTTGCTGATTCATACTTATTCAAAGAAATATCACTTGCGTTTTAATTCCGAAGCGACTTTTTTAGATGACCGGTTAACCCTGGGTGAAAACTTTACAGTTTCATACCGGAGGAAAAACGATGTGCTGATGTCTGATGAAAACAATCCCTTTCTGATGGGCCCTTACCGGTCCCAGTCAATTATTCCGGTTTATATGAAACAAGAGGTTACCGGCATTTCAGGAACTTTCCACGAAGGCGATTTCGGAGGCACCGGTATAATGTCCCGTATGGGGAACTCTTCCAATGTGGTTGCCGATCTTATCAGGAACAGGCATGATTATGACAACCACATGGGTTTTTTCGGAAATGCCTGGCTGACGGTCAGGTTGGTTAAAGGACTCAGCTTTCATAGCAAATATGGCGGAACCTATTCAACGTCTTATGGAATCGATTATACTCAAGCAACATACGAGAGAGCTGAAAACCAAAATACTTCATACTTCATGGAATATTCCGGATTCATACATACAAGTTTATGGACAAATACGATTAATTATAATGCAAAATACGGAAGCCATACGATTGATCTGGTAGCAGGAAAGGAGACAGTCAAAACCGGAATGAGCAGAAATCTTTATGGTTTGCGATTGGGATATTACACCGATGATATTTCATTTCGAACCCTGTCTAATGGGAACACGATTATTGGGGCGGGGTCAAATTATGCAAAGATGTTTCCGTTAAATTCACTTTTCGCAGGGGTAAATTACAATTTGAATAATAAATATATTATAACTATTAATATTAGAAAAGATAAATTAAAAACCATTTTTACTCCTTCTCAAACACGCCGTGACCTGAAAGAATTATACAGTTCCTTTTCTGCCGCCTGGAAAGTCGGGAATGAGGATTTCGTGAAAAATATTAAATGGATCAATGATCTTACATTTCGTGGTTCCTACGGAAAAACCGGCAATGTTTACGCCAACTGGGAGTATATTAAAATGTTGAATTTAGGATTTGACGGATCGATATTCAATAATCACATTACTGTAAATTTCGACTGGTTTACAAAAGAATCGCTTGATCTTCTTATGGCCGTCGAATACCCAGGTAGTTCGCAAGTTGTTTATCTGAATTCAGGTTCTGCGAAAAACTCGGGCATTGATTTCCGGATTGGATACAGGAATAATTGGAATTCCGTCGGATTCAATTCAAATTTGACATTTACAGCTTACAAAAATGAAATAGCCGGCATCGCAAGGGATATTCGATTTTTTGATACGGGAGAAACGAGGATTGGAGATGTCAGCCGTAACCAGATCGGACATCCGGTATCGGAATTTTTTGGGTATACGGTAACCGGATTATTTCAGGATTATCAGGAAATTGCTGAAGCACCGTCCCAAAGTGGGGCTCAACCGGGATTCCTCAGATTTGCAAATCTCGATTCAGATAATGAAATTACTGCGGATGACAGGAGTGTTATAGGCAATCCTCATCCGGATTTTACTGCGGGACTGGATCTTGCACTTACCTGGAGAAGATTTGACCTGAGTGCGTTCTTTTATTTATCCAAAGGAAATGATATTTTTAACTGGACCAGGTGGTGGACAGATTTCTGGCCTTCATTCCAGGGACAGAAAAGCAAACGGCTGTTGTACGAAAGCTGGACTGAAGATAACAAAGATGCTACTGTGCCAAAGGCTTCCGGTTTATCCAATTTTTCCACCAACACGCAATTGAGCAGCTATTTTGTAGAGGATGGATCCTACCTTCGTTTGAAAAGCCTTCAGCTGGGATATCAGTTAAATGAAGAACTTTTAAGAAAAGTTCATCTATCATCGGTCAGAATTTATTTGCAGGCCATGAATCTGTTTACGCTGACAAATTATACAGGTATGGATCCTGAAATCGGAAGCATAACTGGGATAGATTACGGCAGTTATCCTAATGTAAGGCAATTCCTCTTTGGATTACAGGTGGGTATAAATTGATTTGAGAATAGCCTCAGAGAGTCGAAATCTTTGTAGTATATGTTAATGATGGTTCCATCGATTACAAGGCTAAATATAGATACCGTAAACAGTCTCTGCTATAAAAGATTTGCAGATATAAATAGTAGAAATATTATGACAAAGTATGTATATTGCCTGATAACCATTTTATTTGCTCTGAGCGGCAACATTTATTCACAGAATGCGATAACAGGCAGAAATTTTGATCCGGAGATCATGAAAAATTCATATTATAAGAACGGCATTTATTCAGATATCGATCAATTTTTCAGCAATTCACCTGAACATGAGTTTCAATTAAGTGTAAGAGGAAACCGACTAATGTATCTTGATGAAAATAATAACAAATTCAGACAATATACAAA
>DATAEX010000317.1:0-7156 GCA_036257765.1 Bacteroidales bacterium | reverse complement strand
CGGAAACAGATGAGCTGAAGCCCGAAACGTATGGAATTCAGGCGGAGGAAATTCCTTCAGGCATAACTGATGAAGATCTTCAGGTCATCCCTGTGCCAGTTGATGAAAACCGCCACGCAATTTCCACATTGCTGTCGAAAGACTGGCAACCGGTCTCCGACAGACCACGGTATGGCTTGATCCCGCTGTTTCTTGGGACCTTTAAAGTCACCCTTATCGCTATTCTTTTTGCTGCACCTATTGCCATACTTGCCGCAATTTACTCGGCAATCTTTGCTCCGCCAAAATTTCGCGAAATAATTAAACCTGCCGTGGAATTACTCGCCGGTTTCCCGTCTGTTGTGATCGGATTTTTCGCACTAATGATCCTGGCCTCCTTTTTTCAGAATCTTTTCGGCTATTCCGGGAGGCTGAACGGATTTGTCGGGGGATTTGCAATGGCTCTTGCCTCCATTCCTGTAATTTATACGCTTACCGAGGATGCCCTGACTTCTGTTCCGCGAACCTATATGGAAGCAAGCCTTGGTTTGGGTGCAAGTCTGAGACAAACCGCCTTCCAGGTAATTCTACCCTCAGCCACCCCGGGCATTTTTGCAGCTGTCATATTAGGCACGGGAAGGGTTTTCGGGGAGACTATGATCGCTCTGATGGCTACAGGAAATGCAGCACTTATTTCGCTTAATCCTTTCGATTCGGTGAGAACCTTATCAGCAACTATCGGAGCCGAAATGGCCGAGGTTGTTTTTGGCGATACCCACTATAGTGTACTGTTTCTTATAGGATCGTTGCTTTTTATTTTCACTTTTGCGCTCAATGCACTGGCAGAATTCTATTTCCGGAGCAGGGTTATCAGGCGTTTTCAAGGCAGATAAATGACTACAATGAACAGGAATGCCAAAGATATCTTGATAAAAAGTGTTACAGCGATATGTGTACTGCTGATCCTGTTCATTATATGCTCCATACTGATCATAACGATTGTAGGAGGCTGGAAAACTTTATCATGGGAGTTTCTTACGGAATTTCCCCTTGAAGGAATGACCAAAGGAGGCATATTCCCGGCTATAGTCGGTACTGCACTGATGACACTTATTATGACAATAGCGGCAGTTCCGCTTGGGGCAATTACTGCTGTTTATCTTGCTGAATATGCATCTGAAAAATCGATCCTTGCAAAAACCATTCGATTTGCCGTTAAAACACTCGCAGTTGTTCCCTCAATCATCTTCGGCCTGTTCGGCCTTGGCTTTTTCATCAAATTCGTTGGATTTCATATGGATAATGTATTTTATAATGGTGCGCTTCACTGGGGTCAGCCAAATCTTCTTTGGGCAAGTCTTACTATGGCACTTCTTACCATGCCAATAGTAATAGTATCTGTTGAAGAATCCATAAGGACAGTCCCTCGTGATATGCGGGAAGCCAGTCTGGCTCTCGGGGCAACGAAATGGCAAACCATCAGAAAAGTGGTTGTTCCCGGATCAATTACCGGAATACTCACAGGTACTATTCTTGCCATAAGCAGAGGAGCGGGTGAAGTTGCACCCATCCTCTTTACCGGCGCTGCCTATTATCTTGCAGATATCCCCGACCGGATGAGTGAACAATTTATGTCGCTCGGCTATCACATATACATCATGTCAACACAATCTACCAATGTGGACGCTACCCTGCCTATACAGTTCGCCACTACACTGGTTCTCCTGCTCCTGACTTTTTCACTAAGCATGGTAGCTGTAATTCTGAGGTATCGTATCAGAAAAAAAGCCAGTAGATGAAAGACCCGAAAGACAGCAAAGTAAATGTAAGAGGTCTCTCTGTTTATTACGGCCAGAACAGGGCGTTGCATAATATTTCAATGGATATTCCTGAAAAAAAGGTTACAGCTTTTATCGGACCTTCAGGCTGCGGCAAATCGACTTTTCTCAGGACCCTGAACCGGATGAATGACCTTATTGATACTTTCAGGGCGGAAGGCGAAGTAATTATAGACGGTATCAATATCTATCAGAAGAATATTGATGTGGTAAATCTGCGTAAAAAAGTAGGCATGATCTTCCAGAAATCAAATCCTTTTGCAAAGTCTATCTATGAAAATGTAGTATATGGTCCGAAAATAAACGGTGTCAGTGATAAAAGAAAACTGGATGAGATTTTAGAAAAATCGCTAAAACAGGCGGCAATATGGGAAGAGGTTAAAGACAGGCTGCACTCTTCAGCCCTTAGCCTTTCAGGCGGACAACAGCAAAGGATATGCATCGCGCGTACTCTGGCTGTTAATCCTGACATTATATTAATGGACGAGCCTGCCAGTGCGCTCGATCCTATTTCTACCTCAAAAATTGAGGAATTAATACATGATCTGAAGAATTTTTACACTATTATCATTGTAACCCATAATATGCAACAGGCAGCCCGTACGAGCGACCTGACTGCATTCTTTTACCTTGGGGAACTTATTGAAATGGATAAAACCCGTACTATCTTTACCAATCCGGCAAAAAAACAGACCGAAGACTATATTACGGGTAGATTTGGATAACCGTTAAACTATTTGCAAATGCAATCCTTTTTCGAAACCGAACTTACAAAACTCAGAAAGCGGATCCTCAGAATGCTCGAACTTGTGGATACCCAGCTTGATAAATCCGGTGAGTCACTCCTAAACCAGGATTTTGAGATGAATGATATAGCCATGAAAAATGAGAACCAGCTGGATAAGCTTGATATTAAGATCGACAAGCTTTGCCAGCGGATTTTTGCATTGGCTCAGCCAGTAGCAACCGACCTCCGGTTTATCATGTCATCTCTGAGAATAGGGAATGAAAGTGAACGCATAGGTGATATAGCACTCGATATCATCAGCCGTTCAGAATCTGTAAGAAGCTATCCGGAGGTACTGAAGGAATACAGGATCAACAAGCTTTTGAAAGAAACAATTAAAATAAATAAACGAATTACCGAAGCTTATGCCAACAATAATAATATCCTTGCAAAGGAAGTGTTTCAATCATGCAAGGATATGGAGGATAACTGTAATCAGGTGTTCAACGAGATAATCGGTGAAATGACAAAAAAATCTCAGGTCATCACAATTGCAACTGATCTGATTCTAATAGTCCGGAATATCGAAAGAATCAGCAATCATATGGAAAATATCGCGGATTCAATTGTTTTCATTGCCGAAGGAAAAAGGATAAAGCACAGCTGACTCTAGTCTTGTTCAGGCTGATGGTTATTATTATCAATAAAATCCAGGTTTCTTCTTAATCCCTGATATCGGGCTCTTTTTATTGCCGAGTCAGAAAATAACTTTTTATAAGTGACCTCATCCATCCCATACCAGTCGCTTTTTTTCATTTCCAGCAATCCGGTCAGGGGTTTCAACTCCTCAGTCGAATGAGGAATTGCTTTCCTGTTCCAGGGACACACATCCTGACAGATATCGCATCCGAAAGCGCGGTTCATGAATTTGCCCTTTAACCCGGGGTTTATTTCACCTTTATTTTCAATGGTATGATACGAAATACATTTTCCCGAATCGATCACACGGGGAGCAATAATCGCCTGTGTAGGACAGGCAATAATACACCTGTTACAGTCGCCGCAGAAATCGGGGATCGGCCTGTCGTAAAACAGTTCGATATCTACTATGAGCGAACCAATAAAAAAGAATGAGCCTTTTACCGGGGAAATCAGGTTTGAGTTCTTGCCGATCCATCCCAGCCCTGAGCGTGCAGCCCAAGCCCTGTCGAGTACAGGAGCAGAATCCACAAATCCCCTGCCATTAACCGGTCCAATGTTTTCATTGATATAATCGAGCAATTGACCTAGCCTTGGCCGGATCACTTCGTGATAATCCTTACCGTAAGCATACTTTGAGATTACAGGAGCTTCAGGATCCTCCTGTTTTTCAGCGGGATAATAATTAAAAATTACGGAAATAACTGATTTTGCGCCTTCAACCAGTTGGGTCGGATCAACCCGTTTTTCGAAATGGTTTTCCATATATTCCATGGTTGCATGAAAACCATTATTCAGCCATTCCGAAAGCCTTGCAGAATCATCTTCAAGCTTTTCGGCCCTTGAAATGCCACACCCGTCAAAACCAATTTTCAGGGCTTCAGCTTTTATCATGGATGATTGTGTGAACAGGTCATCCATGGATTCGGTTTTTTAAAGTTTCTTTTTGATTTCGGTGGTTTCGTATGCTTCTACGAGATCGCCCACCTTAATATCGTTGTAATTTTCGATGTTCAGTCCGCATTCCTGTCCGCTAACAGCTTCCCTGGCATCGTCTTTAAATCTCTTCAGTGAGGCCAGAGTTCCGCTGTAAATTACAATACCGTCGCGGATGACTCTCACCTTCGAATCACGCTTTATTTTACCCTCTTTCACTATACAACCGGCAATAGTACCGACCTTCGTTATCTTAAATGTTTCCTGAATTTCAAGAGTACCAACAATTTCCTCTTTTATTTCAGGAGAAAGCATACCCTCCATGGCGGACTTGAGCTCATTTATGGCATCATAGATAATTGAATACAATCGTATATCGATCTCTTCTTTTTCAGCAAGCTTGCGTGCCTGCATCGAAGGACGTACCTGGAAACCTATTATAATAGCATTAGAGGCCGCTGCAAGCAATACATCGCTTTCTGATATCTGTCCCACCGCTTTATGGATAACGTTAACCTGAATTTCCTCGTTGGAAAGCTTAATTAACGAATCAGAAAGTGCTTCAATTGAACCGTCCACGTCACCCTTTACAATAACATTCAGTTCTTTAAAGTTGCCAATAGCAATACGACGGCCAATTTCATCGAGCGTAATATGTTTTTGAGTACGTAAGCCCTGTTCACGCAACAGTTGCTCTCTCTTGGTAGCAATTTCCTTGGCTTCCTTATCGCTCTCAAATAC
Organism: Bacteroidales bacterium; assembly: GCA_036257765.1. Taxonomy (GTDB): domain Bacteria; phylum Bacteroidota; class Bacteroidia; order Bacteroidales; family UBA10428; genus UBA5072. The sequence continues at coordinate 2,236 of DATAEX010000317.1, read as the reverse complement.
ATTGAACTTATCTCCTGCCTGCGGTGCACCGTTTAAACCCAACACTAGTACAGGATCGGAGGGACCTACGATATCGATCTTCTTTCCGCGTTCATCGTGCATTGCCTTTACTCTTCCATAATTATGGCCTGCAAGCATGATATCCCCGACTTTAAGTGTTCCTGCCTGAACCAGGACAGTAGCCACATAACCGCGTCCCTTATCAAGAGAAGATTCAATAATAGTACCTATTGCAGGTTTATTGGGATTCGCTTTAAGGTTGAGCATTTCAGCTTCCAGAAGGACTTTTTCCAATAACTCATCCACATTAAGACCGGTTTTTGCTGAAATTTCCTGCGATTGATATTTACCTCCCCAATCTTCAACCAGAATATTCATTTTCGCAAGAGCTTCCTTAATTTTTTCTGCATTGGCTGTGGGCTTGTCAATTTTATTAATGGCAAATACCATTGGTACTCCTGCTGCCTGGGCATGATTGATAGCTTCAACGGTTTGCGGCATAATCCCGTCATCTGCAGCCACCACTATAATGGCAACATCGGTGATCTGCGCTCCGCGTGCACGCATAGCAGTAAATGCTTCGTGACCGGGAGTATCAAGAAATGTTATCTGTCTGCTGTCTTTAAGTTCAACACTGTAAGCTCCTATATGCTGGGTTATACCTCCAGCTTCACCGGCAATTACATTGGTATGCCTGATATGATCGAGAAGTTTTGTTTTTCCATGGTCAACATGTCCCATAACGGTAACAATGGGAGGCCTTGGTTCGAGCAGAGACGGATCTTCCTCTTCTTCTTCCGTCTCTTCCTGAGTGTCAATAGTTACAAATTCGACTTTATAGTCGAATTCCTCCGCAACAAGGACAAGGGCTTCGGCATCAAGCCTCTGATTAATGGACACAAAAAGTCCAAGGCTCATGCAGGCTGCAATAACCTCGTTAACCGGAACTCCCATCATTGTGGCAAGTTCGTTGACAGTAACAAATTCAGTTACTTTAAGGATATTCTTTTCCTGTTCTCTCTTTTCCTCTTCAGCTAGTACCCTTTGGCTCATTATATCGCGTTTTTCACGACGGTATTTAGCGCCCTTTGATTTTCCCTTAGATGTCAGACGGGCAAATGTATCCTTGATCTGCTTGTCGACATCCTCTTCACTGATCTCAAACCTGTATCCTTTTCTCTTTTTCTTCTTTTTCTTGTCTTTGGAGTCTGCATCCGTTTTAGGTTCAGGAGCTTTATCAAGGGTTACACGCTGGGTATCTTTCTTGATCCTCTTTCTTTTCTTTTTCTGTGATTGATCATCTCCTTCAGTTTCCGTCGCAGGAAGGTTAATCTTGCCTACAACCTTTGGGCCATTCAGTTTTTCAACCCTGGCACGGATAACCTCAGGCTGCTGTGGTCTGGAAGGTCTCTCTGCGTCATTTCTTGATTCGGGTTCAATAACCGGTTTTTCCTCTTCGGGAGCTTTTTGCTGTTGTTGTGCAGCAATTCTGCTACGGCGGTCCTTTTCAAGTTGCTCGCGACTTTTCTTAGGAGGACGTGTCCTTTGATTCATCGAATCGAGATCGATTCTTCCAACCACCTTAACTTCTACGTCCTTTATTTCAGGTTTGAGAAAATCTTCTTTGTCCTCTCTAGCCTCGATAACTTCGGGTTCTGCCTCTGGCTCCTTCTTTTCTTCAACAGGTTGCACCAGTTCTGGTTCCGGAACAGGCTCTTTGATCTCAGGTTGTAATGGTTTCTCTTTTTCTTTTTCTTTCTCTTTTTCTTTTTCTTTCTCTTTTTCAACAGGTTTCTTCTTTGGAACCAGTTTATCTACGTCAATTTTTCCGAGAACATTTAACCGGATGGATTCTTTTTCAACTACTTTTTCCGGCTCCGGCTCATGATGTGTTGTTGCACTTGTTGCGCGCAAATCCTTAATGAGAACCTCATCTTCCTCTTCAATGGTATCAAGTTCCGGCTCATGATGCATATCATTAAGGGAAACCGTTTCGAGTTTTTCTCTTTTGTTCCGCAGATTCAGTTTTTCAGATTCCCGTTTCGCATTGAGGTCAGTGCTGAATTCTTTCATCAGCATATCCACCTGATCGGATGTAATTTTCTCATTAGGATTAGAATCAATCTTCACACCTTTCTTATGCAGGAAATCCACGATTGTGGAAATGCCCACATTCAGCTCCCTCGCAATTTTACTTAACCTCGTTGCTTTTATATCTGACATCCGCGAATTTTAG
>DATAEX010000082.1:0-4072 GCA_036257765.1 Bacteroidales bacterium | reverse complement strand
AAAATCTGCTGCGCAGAGGAATTTTCCAAAGTGAAAAACCACACTGTTATGATGACGCACAACAATTTCAACGAGTAATAACTGCCAATGTGCTTTTCAGCGCTGGGGAAGAAAATCCGTTTCATCGGGTTCACTGTATTTGCCCTGTGCATCGTCGATGTTCCTGAAGAATTCCTGTTGCTCTGCATTGAGTTTCTCAGTTTCAGCAGCTGTGCCCGACTGATAATTCAGTACCTGCTCAACATTACCGTTCTCGTCATAAAAGGTCCACTTCCCATCGCGCAGGTTGTTCCTATAAGTTCCGGTTATACTGGGAGTACCAGTTATGGTATAAACAACAAATTCACCTTCGAGTTTATTGTCTGTATATTGGGCTTTCATTTTGAGAATATTCCCTTTAAAATATTGCTCCCAGATGCCTGATTTTTTATTGTTCCTCCATTCGAGTTTTTCTGAAATATCACCATTTTCATAATAAATGAGCATCATTCCGGTTCTTACTCCCTTATTCCAGGTTTCCCGTGCAGTAATCGTCTTACTATAATAGCTATAGTAAGTCCATACACTGTCTTTTAGTGTTTTAAAATACCTTCCTTCTGCGGCAGGATTTCCATTTTCATAGTATAACCGGGCAAATGCACTTTCACCAGCTCTGTTATAATTCATTATGGCTTTCAGACGGCCTGATTCAAAATATCTTTTCATTTCGCCCACCGGTTTATCATCCCTGAAAAAAGCCTTGTACATAACCATACCGTTGGGATAATTTTTTATCCAGAAGCCCTGCTTAAGATTATGTGCATCAGTCTGGTTAAACAGAGTATCGGTTTGTGCAGATGAAGTGAACCAAAAATTTAACAGAATCAAAAGGAATGAAAAATATCTCATATTTCGAAAAATCAAAATTGGGGTTAAAGATAGCAAAAATGACTTCGTGCAAATTTTTGACCAAAAACTTGATTTGCGTAAGCGATTTTTGTAATTTACTTATACCTAATTTATGATTCATGAACCCTATAAAAGTTTTAATAAGAACATTTTCCCAGACGGGTACTACTAAGAAAGTTGCAGGTAAAATTTCAGAGGGTCTTACATCGTCAGGAATGGGGGTTACTTTTCATTCCATTTTGAATGACCCGGTGCCTGATTTTAGGCAATTCGATGTTATCGGTATAGGTTGTCCCGTATATGTATTCCGACCTCCTTTTCCCGTAATGGATTATTTAAAATCTATGCCTGATCTGAAAAAGAAGTTGTTTTTCACATTTGTAATGTATGGCACCAATCCGGGAGCCTGCGGAAATATCATACGTCACAGAATGAAGTCAAAGCACGCGATCGATGCAGGCTATCTTTCCACCAGGGGAGCGGATTATTTTATAGGTTATTTACGGAGGGGGTACATGTTTTCATCAGGTTATCCATGTGACTTCGACCTGCAGACAGCTACGGAATTTGGTGTAAAGGTTGCGCATCGTATTAAAAATGGATATCCGGCCACAGAACCATTCGATCCGCCTACACATTTTATGTATGCTATCGAGCGGGCCAGCATGAGCAGGATTAATACCAGACTTTATTTGAGCCGATCCTTCAAAGCCGGCATAGAATGCGACGGATGTGGAATCTGCATAAAAAAATGTCCGGTTCATAATATTACGGAAGGAAAGAAGAAAAGACCTGTATGGGGAAACAACTGCATTCTCTGTGCCACCTGCGAATTCAAGTGCCCTCAGGATGCCATCAGATCGCCTTATGACTGGGCTATGAATGCTCCTTTCCTTGACTATAATGTTAAAAAAGCATTGAACGCCCATACACCTTTTGCAAGGGTAAAGTTTGAGAAGGGGAGAACAATATTAATTTAGGTTATAGACCCACAGTCTTCAGCCTTACTCCAATGCCGCGTACACCAGTACCCTGAATTTGTCGCTGATTTCTCCGTGACTGAGCGGCCATTGCTGGCAAAACAGAAGACAGACGAGGTTTTCCTCCGGATCGGCCCAATAGGTAGTTCCAAAAAAACCACCCCAGGCAAATGAACCTTCGGTGACCCCCAGTTGGGCTTGCCCTGATTCTGTTGTGATCTCGAAACCAAGACCGAATTTATCATTTCCCAGATTGAGGTTCCCGATCTGATTGCTGATCATTAATTCAACGGTTCGTTCAGCAAGGACTCTTTTCCCGTTCAGCTCACCTCCGTTCACAAGCATTTGCAGAAATGCTGCATAATCCTGAATGGTTGATGACAATCCTGCACCACCGGAGAAATAAGTTCCATTTTGAAGAGGATAATTTACGCTGATTCCCCGGTAGGTGCTTTCACCCCACTGAACCAGTCCGTTTTCCGATTCGGTTTGAACAGTTACAAGCCGGTCGTGTTTTTCGTCGGGCACATAGAAATAGGTGTCTTTCATCCCCAGCGGGTCAAATATTCGCTCTTTCATAAACAGGTCGAGGCTCTTTCCTGAGACTACTTCTACAAGGTAGCCGAGTACATCGGTATTAAGTCCGTATGTAAATCGTTCTCCGGGTTGATGAACCAGCGGCAGACGGGCAAGCTGTTTAATTTTATCGCCCAGAATATAAGGTTCTCTTACAAAACCTGCAGGTATTCCTGCTTTCTGATAGATGGCAGTCATAGCATGACTTCCTATATCTGCATAATCAATTCCTGACGTATGGGTCAGCAGGTCGCGAATAGTGATTTCACGATTAGAGGGAACAGTTGTCCATGTAGTATCTTTTTCATTGAACTTATCCAGCACCACAGGATGTGCAAATTCAGGTATATACATTGAAACCGGATCATCGAGGAGCAACCGTCCTTCTTCAAAAAGGATCATCACAGCCACGCTTGTAATGGCTTTGGTTTGAGAGGCTATTCTGAAAATGGCATCTTTTTTCAATGGTTTTTGCTTTTCCATGTCATCCATTCCGAATGCACGGTAATAGGCTATTTTGCCATCCCTTGATATATAGGCAACCGCTCCGCGGATCCATTCTTTACTAATACTTTCATTCAGTAAGGTATCAATGCGGTCAAGTCGGTCAGCCATCATTTTTACTGATGATGGTGATGCTTCATTGTCGCCTGTATTTTGAACACATGAAAGAAGGCTGAATACAGGAAGAAAGAACAGGGAGTAAAGTATTTGTTTCATTTTGAGTGGGTATTAAAGAAACCTTAAAGTAATAAATGATTAATGAAAGATCAAATAAATTTACGGCTCAATTATTCAATTGATTTAAAATGCAAAAACCCCGTTTGAAAAACAAACGGGGTATTATCAATACACTTTACTAACTTCTAAACTACTTCACTTCTTCGAAATCAACATCAGTTACCTCATCGTCTTTTTTGCCCTGACTTTGACTTTGGCCGGCATCCTGACCGGCATCAGCGGTATAACCCTGAGGACCCGGTTGGCCGCCCTGTTGCTGGTTCTTGTAAAGCTCTTCTGAAGCAGCCTGCCAAACGGCAGTCAATTCAGCTGTTGCCTTATCAATAGCAGACAAATCCTTCGACTTATGAGCATCCTTTAGCTTCGTTAATGCCTGCTCAATCGGACCTTTCTTATCTGAAGGCAGCTTATCGCCGAATTCCTTCAGCTGTTTTTCAGTCTGGAATATAAGGCTGTCAGCTGCATTCAATTTATCAACCTGCTCACGCTGTTGTTTATCGCGGGCTTCATTCTCTTTTGCTTCGCGCTTCATTTTTTCTATTTCATCCTGAGACAGTCCTGAAGAAGCCTCGATCCTGATGCTTTGTTGTTTACCGGTCCCTTTATCCTTTGCGGAAACATGTAATATACCGTTTGCATCTATATCGAATGTTACTTCAATCTGCGGAATACCGCGGGGTGCAGGTGGAATTCCGTCAAGATGGAACCTTCCGATTGTCTTGTTATCATTAGCCATCGGACGCTCCCCTTGCAGGATATGAATTTCGACTGAAGGCTGGTTGTCCGATGCGGTTGTAAAGGTTTCCGTTTTCTTGGTAGGGATGGTAGTATTAGCTTCGATAAGTCTTGTGGCTACACCGCCCATAGTTTCAATACCCAGCGAAAGC
>DATAEX010000304.1:0-6156 GCA_036257765.1 Bacteroidales bacterium | reverse complement strand
CTGTATGTTTATAATCAAAAAGGAATAAATCAACATAGGGCATGATCTGCTCAAACTGGGTAGTTTCGGCATAACCGCAGGTTTCCAAAGCAGTGTGGAGCCCTCTTTTTTTCGCTGTTCTCATTAGTTTCATGGCAAAATCAAACTGTATCATGGCCTCTCCGCCGGTGAGTGTAAGTCCACCGCCGGAGTTATCAAAATAATCCTTGTCTTTAAGTACTTCAGTAATGATATCCTCTGTATCCGCATAATATCCATAAATACGTAATGCATTTCCGGAACATACATCTACACAATTACCGCATGCCGGGCAGCTGTTAAAGTCAACTGAAATCTTATCTTCTGAAATTCTTAAGCACTCATGAGGGCATAAAGGAATACATTTATTGCAACCGGAACATTTTTCCCGGTTGTATGAAAAACCGGGTTTGAGTCGCTGTGATTCCGGGTTGCAGCACCATACGCAGCTTAGAGGACAACCTTTAAGAAAAACTGCTGTTCTGATTCCAGGTCCATCGTGAAGAGCAAATTTCTGAATATCGAAGATTACACCTTCCATTTACTCAGGAATTGCCAAATCTTTTCTTTGCCTCTTCAATTATCGCTTCAGTTGCGGTCGCTCCCGACCGGGTTGCACCCGCTGCTTTCATTTTAAGCAAATCATCGAGCGTCCTCACTCCTCCTGCACATTTTACCTGCACATTCGGTCCACAGTGCCTGCGCATTAATTCTACATCATCAACAGTAGCTCCTTTATAGTTGTAATTACCATCGGAAAGTTTTACATAACCATATCCTGTGGAGGTCTTTACAAAGTCTGTTCCTGCACGTGTACATATTTCACATAATCTTATTTTATCTTCAGTCTATGTTACGAAAACAGTTTCGAAGATCACTTTTACTATAGCGTAATTTTTATGGCATGTCTCGCTAACAGTCCGGATCTCTTTTTCAATGTAATTCCAATCACCACCGAGCGCTTTGCCAATATTGATCACCATATCAATCTCAACCGCCCCGTCCCGGCAAGCCTGTTCGGTTTCAAAATTTTTTACTTCAATTGAGCTGTTTCCATGCGGAAATCCAATTACACACCCAACCTTAACTTTCGATTTTTTTAATAACGTAACTGCATCATGGACTGCATAAGGTTTAACACAAACCGATGCAACGCCGTATTTATCGGCTATAGCACATTGCTTTTTAAGATCTTCATCGGTATGCGAGGGATTAAGGATGGAATGATCGATCATTGCTGCAATTTCCTCTATTTTATTCATGGTTTAAGATTAAAATTTTTCAAAAAATTAAAGAAAAAACTAAACAATATTTAAGAAAATTGGTTATTTAAGATGATTAAGCAACTACGTTGAACTGAGGATTGGGAAAAGGTTTTGTGAACTATTACTGATAGCCCGCTGATAAAACTGAGCATTATCTTTTGTTAAAGGTAAAGTAACAATTATTGCAGTTATGAAAATCTCATTGATATTCATTATTGTCATCACGCTGTGCATTTTCTGTGAAAATAACGAAATTATTAATCCTGTTGAAGAAGAAAAAGGTTATGTAGCATTTATTGGCCGCTTTGATTTTTCAGACATTAACCAACCTGTATTCATGCATTCAGGAAATGCTATAAGAGCCAGATTTTCCGGTACATCAGTTACACTTAAGCTCGAAGACGAAAAGCTGACAAATTTTTTCAATGTGATCATCGACAACAAGCAGTTTGTTATAAGAGCTAACCGATCGGACAATACCTATGTTCTCGCTGAAAATCTGAAGAACACAGTGCATACAGTTGAAATTTTCAGGAGAACGGAATGGCACGGAGGAAATTCGACATTTCTTGGATTTGAATTCAACGAAGGAGCAAAATTGCTTGCGCCTGTAATAAAGGATAAAAAGATTGAATTTATAGGCGATTCCTATTTATGCGGATTCTGCAACGAAATTTCAGGACCGGATGAAGAATTTAGTTATGAAACCGAGAATGCATATATGACTTTTGGTGCTATCTCTTCCAGAGCATTGAATTCTGAATACATTTCAATTTGCTATTCCGGTATAGGAATAGTTATAGGTCATAATGACAGCACTTTTATAATATCAAATTACTATGATTTACTGAGTAACCACAGCCCGGTAACATGGGATTACACACATTATCAACCCAATCTGGTCGTTATAGCCATGGGTTCCAATGATGTGTCAGTCGGTGTTGATTCTCTGAAATTTGTAGATTCTTATGTAAATTTTCTTGGCCGCATAAGAAATAACTACAGTAACGTACCCATCGTTTGCCTTGCAGGTCCTTATTCACTTAACCAGAACTGGCGAACATTTAGAAATTATGTAAAAGCGTCCGTTGAAGTATTTGCAAAAACTGATGATAAAGTATATTATTTTCACTTTACTCCTGTAATTTTTGATGGCTGTGAAGATCATCCAGTAGTGGTTGAACACCAGCAACTTGCAAATGAATTAGTACCTTTTATAAAGCAGTTAATGAACTGGTAATTTTGCAAAACGTTTTTTGAGAAACGTTATCACTCAGGGATAAAACTATTATCTTTATGAATTACCAAAATTATCTGTTCAATGAAAAACATTGTTTTTCTGCTTTTTGCACTATTAGTTATTTCATGCGATAAGTCCACTGAAAAAGTTTTCATTTCTCCCGATGATCCCGCGATAATTTATACAGGCAGATTTGACTTAAGTGAGAAGTCAAAACCGGTATTTATGTATTCAGGATGTTCAATTAAAACCATATTTACAGGTACTTCAGTTGAGTTGTTACTTAAAGATGACAGCCTCAGAAATTTCTTCACCGTAATCATTGATGATAGTCTTTTCGTGTTACCCTCAGACAGGACAGACAGCACCTATATGCTGGCCAACAACCTCACTGATAAAAAGCATACTCTTGAAATTATCCGACGCACAGAATGGAGCGGCGGAAATACTACCTTCCTTGGTTTTAAGCTGGACCATAAAGGCAGGCTTGAAAAGCCCGAATTGAATAAATACAGAATAGAATTTATTGGCGATTCCTACACCTGCGGATATGGAAATGAAGGATTGAGCCAGACCGAGAATTTCCGGTATGAAACTGAGAATAACTATCTTTCTTTCGGAGCAATAACAGCAAGATCCTTAAAGGCGGATTATCTCGCGGTATGCCGGTCAGGTATTGGAATTGTACAAGGATACGGCGGATTAAGAGATTTTAATATGCCCGGGTGCTATGATGAAGTCATCAATGGAAGCTCTGTGATGTGGAATTACCTGCAATATCAGCCTCATCTTGTTTTCATCGACCTTATCACAAATGATCTTTCAGCTCCGGTTGATTCTGCTGAATTCGTTGATACCTACCTGTCATTTCTGCAACGAATAAGAAATAATTATCCGGAAGCCTATATTGTTTGTGCTGCAGGCCCTTCATCTCCGGGTAAGAAATGGGAAACAATCAGGTCTTACATTCGTACTATCACAGACAAATTCGGTAAGACGGATCAGAGAATTAATTATTTCGAGTTCAGTCCCTTTGTGCCCAACGGGAGTGACTGGCATCCGAATGTGGAGGAACATAAGAAAATGGCCGAAGAGCTAATTCCATTTATAAAGAACCTAATGCACTGGTAAAATCTTTTTAATAAATACTATCTCAATGGAAAACATAAAGAATAACAGGTGGACAACAGGATTGGTGACACTTCTCAGAGTTGCCATTGGCTGGCATTTTTTATACGAGGGGCTCGTTAAAATTTTAGCAGGAAACTGGACATCGGAAAGTTATTTATTGGGCACATCCGGTTTCCTTTCAGGATTCTATCACGGGATTGCCGGTTCACCGGTCTTGTTAAAAGCAGCTGACCTGCTTAATATGTATGGATTATTATTGATCGGAATTGCATTATTCATTGGACTTTTCGTTCGTCTGGCTGCATGGTCGGGAGTTCTGTTGCTTGTTCTGTATTATTTTGCCTATCCGCCATTTGGCAGTCCGCTCATGGATCTTTCCGAAGGTCATCTGTTTGTTGTAAACAGGCTTTTTATAGAAGCAATTGCACTTGCAATAATTGCTATAATCAGAAATAAGGGATATAGTGTTGATAATTTGCTCAACAAGATTACACCTTCAAAGAGTCCGGTGCTTTCGGAACAGCCGGTTCAGGCTAATTCAAGACGCGAAGCTTTGAAAAACCTCGCAACCCTGCCATTCCTGGGAGTTCTGGGATGGGGTGCACTAAGAAGCTATAAGACTTATGGAGCCGATGTTATGTCGGGCGCAACTATTCAGCTTAAACAAACTGCGCTGAAAGATCTCAAGGGTGTACTACCCAAGGGCAAAATCGGTAAACATGAGATCAGCAGGCTGGTTATGGGCGGAAACCTTATAGGAGGCTGGGCTCATTCACGCGACCTGATTTATGTGCCTTCGTTATTCAAGGCATATAATACGGAGAAAAAGGTTTTTGAAACCCTCATGCTATGCGAGCAGGCAGGTATCGATACTATTAATATCGGTTTCCCTTCGGGTGTTCTGCTGGAGAAATACAAGAAAATCACGGGGAGTAAGCTTAAGGTGATCACCCAGGTTGCCCCGAACATGGAAAAAAACGATTATTATGAATTCATCAACAAAGCCGTGGATCAGGGTTCTGATATCATTCAGATTCAGGGAAACCAATGTGATTTCATGGTGAGGGACAATAAACCTGAAATACTGGGAATGATGCTGGAGAAAATCAGAAGCCATGGCCTAACTGCAGGCATGGGAGCTCATACAGTTGATGCCTTTATAAAATGCGAAGAACTGGGAATTATACCTGACTATTATATGCAAACCATGCATCATGATCGTTACTGGTCAGCACATCCGATGGAGAACCGCGTAGCATTTGAGGTGGACGGAGAGCGTCATCTCGACCATAACCGGTTTCATGATAACTGCTTCTGCCTTTTCCCTGATAGGACAGTGGAATTTGTCAACCGTATCAAAGTCCCGGTAATGGGATTCAAGGTTCTTGCAGCCGGAGCTATCGAGCCAAAAGACGGATTCAGATGGGCTTTTGAAAATGGCGCCGATTTTATATGTGTAGGTATGTTCGACTTCCAGGTAGTTGAGGATGTGAATATTGCACTGGAAGTGCTCGGTAGCCTCAACCGCAAAAGAGAGTGGATGGCATAAATTTACTTACGACTGATGACTACACGACTACATGACTGAATGAATGCATGACTGAATGACTGCATAACTGCACGACTGCACGACTGCATGACTGCATGAGTGCATGACTGCACGACTTCTTACACCGGCAATTCCCATGGTTTTCTATACACCGGCTTTATAAGTTTGTTAGCTGCCTCACTGTTGGTGAACCTGCTTTGACCTTCATCCCAGGTAAGTACCGGCTCACCTGTTCGCCCGGCAATATTTGCCATATGTACGAAGAGTGCGGCAGCTCGTCCAATCTCAGGGGGACAAGCAGGTGTTTTGCCCGATCTGATTGATTCTATAAAATTCCTGGCATGTTCGCCATGCGATTCCTTTCCTTCATTATAGAGGTATTCATCAACCTTATTCTTCTTAGCCTCATCATCCCATTCGGGATAAACCTGCAATTTATTACGGTCAGCTACAATTGTGCCCTTATCGCCGATGAAAGCAATGCCATAAAACATGTTATAAGGGCCATTTTGAACTCCGGCCGTGACATCGTAATTAATTACAAAATCACTACCCGGGTAGCTTACCGTCATTGTGTCAAATGTTTCACGGGCTCTCTTTTCGGGGAACGTTTGCCCTGCGTATACCAACAACTTTTCAGGTCCCTGTTTTATATTCTTCGCCCACAGGGCAATATCGAGCAAATGCACTCCCCAGTCGGATACCAATCCTCCGCCATAATCCCAGAACATCCGCCACATACCATGAAAACGACCTGGGTTGAACGATCGCTCGGGAGCCGGACCAAGCCACATATCATAGTCGACTCCTTCGGGTACGGGTTCATCAGGAACTACAGGTGAACCTGCACCATAGTTAAAGTTGGCCCATATATTGATTTTCCTGATATTGCCTACGCTGCCCGAATGAATCATTTCAATAGCCTTCTGAAAAATAAATCCGCTGCGTTGCTG
>DATAEX010000290.1:0-6560 GCA_036257765.1 Bacteroidales bacterium | reverse complement strand
ATGCTTAAGGACAGTTTTAACAATACAATGGAAAGTCTCAAGCCCGGCAATGTGTTTAAGAATATAACAGGCGCCTTTAGAAACCCAGGCTTGCTAGCCAACATAATTCCCGCAGTCATTGGAATTGGTGCCGGTTACGTTTCAAATAAGTTTACAAATAGATTTGTGAGGAAAACCGGCATGAGCCGCTTTAAACGAGTATTAATGACCCTGGCTTTATACGGGGTCAGCAGGGCACTTGTAAAAAATCCCGAAGTAAACAAGTATTTTGGACGCAGGCTTGCACAAAATGTTTTCAGTTAATCTGACTAGCAATTCAATAATCACCAAATCAATAAATTCAATAAATCAGCAAATGAACAGTGGAACAGTAAAATTTTTCAATGAAACCAAAGGTTTCGGTTTTATTAAGGACGCAAAATCTTCGAGGGAGTATTTTGTTCATGTTTCGGGCCTTAAAGAAAGCATCAGAGAAAACGACGAAGTTACGTTCGATCTCGAAGAAGGAAAAAAAGGACTGAATGCGGTTAACGTCAGACTAGTCTGATAAATCATATGATATATTTTCGATTATTAAATCCCGCTTCCGCGGGATTTTTTAATTTAATTTTTGGCCCGCAGATACTGTAAAGGCCATTCAGTTTCTTCACCTAAGATTTTAGCTGAATTTATCGGAAAATAGGGATTGCGTAACGATTCTCTGGCAAGAAGAATAAGATCTGCTTTTCCTTCTTTAATAATTAATTCAGCCTGATGGGCATCCGTTATCATTCCCACAGCTCCGGTCATAATTCCTGTCTTTCTGATATCTTCGGCAAAAGATACCTGATATCCCGGAGCTAGTGGTATATTAACCCGGTGATTATTTCCTCCTGAAGAACAATCAATAAGGTCGACAGCCATTTCTTTGAGTATTGAAGCGAGATTAACAGAATCCTGAAGAGACCATTGGACATCAGCCCATTCTGTTGCTGATATTCTTACAAACAACGGATTTTCCGGCGGCCATATGCTTCTGATTTCTTTAACAATTTCCTTAAGAAGGCGAGTTCGGTTGTCGAAAGTCCCTCCGTATTCATCTGTACGATGATTACTGAATGGAGACAGGAATTCATGTATCAGGTAACCATGTGCGGCATGTATTTCCAAAATTCTGAATCCAGCTGCAAGTGCGCGGATTGCAGCAGTTTTAAAATCCAATATGATGTTGTTAATCCCCGGTTTATCCAATTCAATTGGAAGCCTATGCTCTTCCCTGAAAGCAACTGGGCTTGGTGCAACAGTTAACCATCCTCCTTCATCCGGGCTTAATTGTTTCCCTCCTTTCCATGGTACAGCACAAGAAGCTTTCCTTCCGGCATGAGCCAGCTGAATTCCTGCAACAGCACCCTGTGAATGAATGAACTTAACAATCGGTTCCATAAATGCAATATGACTATCATCCCAAATCCCTGCATCTGAGGGAGTGATTCTGCCCTCCGGTGAAACAGCTGTTGCCTCAGTAAAGACCAATCCTGCACCGCCGGTTGCGCGGCTTCCAAGATGCACCAAATGCCAGTCATTCATATAACCGTTTAGCGAAGAATACTGGCACATGGGCGACACAACAATCCGGTTTTTCAGGGTTACGCTCCTGATTGTAAGCTGAGAAAATAATTCAGACATGTATAGTCAATAAATCGTAAATCTTCAATCGTCCATACTTAAATTATCCTTATAGCTCCATCCGAATTTCTGGCCGATAACAAACCATGCAAGCGTTAAAGTACCGGCTGCAAATAGAGTATCACCGATTATTCTTAGCCACTTAAAGGTTAAAATATAAGGTTGCTGCATAAAATCTACCGAGCGTGCATACCAGAGTCCATGCTGTACACTAGCCACAGTTTGGGCAAGGCCGACAGGGAGCACGCTGATTAAAACCATGGCTGCAAGCCCGATATTGATGGACCAGAATGAAAACCTGATCCATCTTTCATTCCATGGTCTCTCCTTATCGATATCCCTGAGAACGAATAACATAAGTCCGATTCCGAGCATACCATACACTCCGAACAATGCGGTATGACCATGAACCGCTGTGGTATTCAATCCCTGCATATAATACAATGCAATCGGAGGATTGATCAGGAAGCCAAAAATTCCTGCCCCTGTAAAATTCCAGAAGGCTACTGCAATAAAGCTGTATATAGGCCACTTATAAGCTTGTATCCAGCTTGCACTTTTACTTAATTTAACATTTTCATATGCCTCAAATCCCATTAATACAAGCGGTACAACTTCGAGTGCGCTGAATGTAGCGCCCAGCGCCAGTATTGCTGTCGGAGTTCCCGTGAAATAAAGGTGGTGGAATGTTCCGATTATACCTCCTGAAAGAAAGATTATAGTGGAGAATAAAACAGCAACCGTAGCGGTTGATGCCTTGATAATGCGCATTCGGACAAAAAGAAATGCTGTAATTACTGCCGCAAAAACCTCAAAAAATCCTTCCACCCATAAATGAACAACCCACCATCTCCAGTATTCGGCAATAGCAAGGTTTGTTTGGCGACCCCACATAAGTCCCGCAGCATAGAAAGCTGCAATGGCAACCGATGATATAAGGAAAAGGATCAGAAGACTCCGGCTTTCGGATTTTTTTATCAGAGCAGGCCATATAGCTCTTCCCATTAAAATAAGCCACAGGATTAACCCTACAAAAAGGAATATCTGCCAGAACCTGCCCAAATCGACATATTCATATCCCTGATGTCCGAACCAGAAGTTTTCTACTAATCCCAATTTTTGCATTACACCCATCCATTGACCAATCAACGATCCCAAAACGATAATTAGAAGCGCAATAAATAAAAAGTTAACACCCAATCGCTGATATTTTGGTTCATGGCCCGAGATAGCCGGGGCATAATAAAGTCCAGTAGCCAGCCATGATGTCGCTATCCAGAATATTGCTATCTGGACATGCCACGTTCTTGAAATCGAGTAGGGAAGTATGCTTGCCAGGGGTATACCATAAAAAGCCTGTCCTTCAACCGTATAATGCGCTGTGATAACACCAAGAACTACCTGAAGTAATAATAGAAGGGTAACGATCCAGAAATATTTTACAATAGCTCTCTGTGATGGAGTCTGAATTTCGTTCTTAAAAGGTACGTTTTTGGGTAATTCTTCGCCACCTTCCCCACGTCTGGTAGCGTAATGCCAAATCATAAGTCCGATACCAGCCAGAAGAATAATTACGCTAAATCCGGTCCATAACAGTAATTCACCGGTTGGCCGATTATTCACCAATTCTTCAGCAGGCCAGTTATTGGTATAAGTAATGTCCTTACCAGGCCTTTCAGTTACACACGCCCATGCGGTCCAGAAGAAGAAGGCATTCAGTTTATGAATTCTTTCCTGATCTTTTAGTGAATTTTCCGGAATGCTGTAGGCATCTCTTTCTTTTGCCATATCAGGATTGTCAGTGAATAACCCTTCGTAATATTTGCTGTTGGATTCGATAGCATCTGACCGAAGTTTGGAGATTGAAACAGTTCCGGTTTCAGGATCATATGTATTGTTACGTAATTCCTGTTGAAGAAGTACTTTCAATGCGGCTTTGCGATCCTCGCTGAGTTCATTGTAGGGCTGGTTATACGAATCCATGGCGTGCCTGTTGAGCATGAATTCAGCTTCTCTGTGAAGCCAGTCGGCACTCCAATCAGGTGCCTGATAAGCACCATGCCCCCAAACGGTTCCCAACTCCTGACCGCCAAGAGTCTGCCATACATTCTGTCCATCACGGATATCCGCACTTGTAAATATAACATTACCATCGGGTCCAACTACCTTCTCAGGTACCTGGGGAGCTTCACGGTAAATTTCACGACCATAATACAAGAGAACGGCAAAGGATACTACCATTACGGCAATAAATCCTATCCACAGTTTTTTTGGTTTCATAGGTTAAGATTTAATTATGATTTGTTTGCTGATCTGCAGCATTGAAATTCAGGGTAGATGTAAAGAGGCTTGATGCCGGATACATTGAGTGAAAGTGTAGTACTTGTAAAGAAACAAAATACGAGGTGAATAAGTTTGATTAGGGTATTATCTCAGAATGTGAATTTTATGCCTAATCCGGGATCAATGCCAAGGTGCACATCACCAGCCCTGTCCACTTCAAGGAAGGGTTTAAAGTCGAGGCTTACAGCAAATGGGATAGGAGGAATCTTATATTCGAGACCCACCACACCATCTATTCCAAGTGCATATCCTTCACCACGCCTGTAATACCATCTGTCGTCCCTTATCTCTTCGGTAAAAAAAGAAATATGGCCACCGCCGCCAAAATACCAGTTCATTCCTTCAACATCGAATGCAGGCACATTCTTTTCAAATAACGCAGTCAGATTAAGAAAGTCAACCCAAAATCCTGCAATGAATTCAACACTGTTACTGTTCTGAGTCATGATTTTAAAGGTAACTCCCGATGGACCTCCTGCTCTTAAACCTAACGCATATTTGTAATCGGCATCAAACGACTGACTGAAGTTTTTTGAAGAAATTGTCACGCTTAACACTGTAATTATAAAGAACACTTTGATCGGTTTCATAACTAATGTTTTAGTATTATTAAATAATAACGAGAAAATTGTATTTTTCTCAATACTAGTATCTTAATCATAACATATTTGAAGCAATAAATGTTCATGAACATATCACGTGCCTGAAGTGTTTAAATTTCCAGTATCACTTGACCTATCAGTTCATGAAACCGCATCGGATTACGCTTATCAATGCTCTTACCCTTATTATATTAGGATTGTGGGGATATTTCAGTCCGGCAGATCCTTCATTTACTGCCCTTATTCCGGTGTTTGCAGGAGTTTTGTTGCTGGCATTTGTTAAAGGAATGAAAGAATCCAACAAGGTCATTGCTCATATTACCGTTTTTCTTACTCTTATACTTCTTATTGCGTTAATAAAACCCCTGACAGGAAGTCTTTCAAGGAATGATCCTGCCGCAATTACAAGAGTACTGATCATGATGGTATCCTGTATGCTGGCTCTCGCAATCTATATTAAAAGCTTTATTGAAGCAAGAAAACAAAGAAGTCGTATTTAATGAAAAAAGCATTAAGTTTTCTCTTCTCAACCAGCCTTATGGCGGTTCTTATTTTATTATTTGCTTTTTCAATTGCCGTAGCAACATTTATTGAAAACGATTTTGGAACACAAACTGCAAGAGCGGCTATCTACAATGCATGGTGGTTTAATCTGCTTCTCTTTACCGGAATTTTCAATCTGACCGGCACAATCATTATAAACAGGCTTTACAGGAAGGAAAAAAGATCAATATTTACTTTTCATCTTGCTTTCCTCCTTATCCTGACCGGTGCGGCAATAACACGGTTTTTCGGATTCGAAGGTTATATGCACATAAGGGAAGGTGACAGCTCAAACCGTATTATCAGTAGCGATAATTATTTTATGATGTCTGCATCCTCTAATGGAGAACATCGGTCAGCTGAAAAGAAAATATATTTTTCAAAAATGTCGGGGAATTACAACAAACTCGACATAAAGATAGATGACCAGATTATTCGCGCAGAATGTCTTGAGATTATCCCGGATGCCATTGAAGTTGCGATTCAGGACGCTTCCGGTAAGCCTGTTGTTGAACTGGTGGTTTCAGCGACTGCGGGAAGGCAGACTGTGGTGATAACACAAGATGGTCCACGGATCATTGGCAATTTATTATTCACTCTGAACGATTCGTCAAATTCAAAAGGCGTGGATATACAGGCTGATGAAAATGAATTAAAGATAAAAAGTCCAATAGATGTTACGGTCATGGATATGGCCACGCAACAGGTTGATACTCTTGAAACCGGCGGCTATCATCCTTTGAAACTAATGTCGTTGTATAACCTCAATGGATTAATGATGGTTCCGCGAACGTTTTTTCCAGCCGGTAAGCTGGAAGTTAAAACCGACGAAAATTCCCGGTCAGAAGAAATGCCGGATGCAGTACTTATAAGAATTAGCTCAGGCAATGGTTCCAGAACCCTCAGGTATTTTGCTTATGAAAATGCCCTTAATGAACCCGTAAATATAGTATTAAACGACGTTTCCATTGATATTTCATATGGTTCTAAAATGGTCCCGGTTCCTTTTGAACTAATGCTTACTGAATTCCTGCTTGAACGCTATCCCGGTTCAAACAGTCCTTCGTCGTTTGAAAGCAAAATAATACTCACCGATCATTCAGCAGGAATTCGGGAAAACAGAAGAGTTTATATGAATAATGTTCTAAAACACAAAGGCTACAGGTTTTACCAGTCATCTTACGATACTGATGAAAAAGGTACAGTGTTTTCAGTAAATCGTGATTATGCAGGTACATTTATAACATATGCAGGTTACCTATTGCTGGCTGCCGGTATTGTATTCAGTCTTATGAACAGGAACAGCAGGTTTCGCAAACTTTCTGCTGAACTTGATACTATAAGACAATCGGGCAAACAGGTTTTATTCTCATTACTTCTTCTTTTTTCAGCCGCATTTCCTTTCCG
>DATAEX010000079.1:0-3726 GCA_036257765.1 Bacteroidales bacterium | reverse complement strand
ATTTTGCCTGAAGCAAAGAGGTCGAGATAAATAGGATCATATTGTTTCCGTACTTCACGATATGCGGCTGCCTTCCTTTTAATTTCTTCAAGGGGCATGTCTTTCATCCTGATGCCGGCTGCTTCGCGAACAAACGACACTACTTCTATGCCATGATCCAGGAGGATTTTTTTTGCAATACACCCCGCAGCTACAATTGATGAGGTATATCGTCCACTGAAAAAACCTGCACCTATGGAATCATCCCAGGATCCGTATTTCTGATAAGAGGCATAGGATGCATGGCCCGGGCGGGGTGTGCGATTGGTCGACTGATATTGCTCAATATGTTCAAGATGACGATCCACGTTTGGTATCAGCACAACCAAAGGAGTACCATTTGTATACCCGGCATTTTTAAATCCCGGCATGGTATCGGCAGCATTCACACCGCTGTAAATTATAGGTACATCCGCTTCACGCCTGGGTGATGTCAGTTCACCCTGACCGGGCTTTCGAAGCATCAATTCAACATAGATTTCTTCCTCGGTGAAATGATATCCCGGGGGAACACCCTGGATATTAATGGATAGTCCCTCCTGGTACGAACCTCCCGCTACCGTGGTTTTAAACAGAACGCCATAAGTGCAGCCCAGCATAATAGATTATAGAGTTTAATGGTTATTAACTAATTTTAGAAAAGCGCCCAGGTTTTTCATATCACTAACAAATCCCGGATAGGTTACCGATGCAGCTTCGGCAGTATCAACAATAGTCTCGCCTTCTGCAGCAAGTCCTGCAATAGAAAGAGCCATTACAAGCCTGTGATCGTCATAGCCATGAACTTCGGCTCCAATCAGCTTGCTCTTACTAATAATAAGACCGTCAGGCATTTCTTCCACTTTAGCCCCCATCCTGGTTAATTCTGTTGCCATGGCAGCAATTCTGTCGCATTCTTTTAACCGTGCCTGCGGAACATTCAACAATCGTGTGATACCTGATGCAAAGCATCCGGCCACAGCCATAGCCGGCAATGCGTCCGGGGTTGAATTCATATCAATGTCTGTTCCGGTGAGATCCCCTCCTTTTACAAGAACACCGTCGCGTGTATGGTGAACTTTTACACCCATTCGCTCAAAATAACCGAATACAGCCTTATCACCCTGATGATCGTTGAAATCAAGTCCTTTTATTAATATTTCCGATTTTGTAATCGCAGCAGCACATAGTGGAAAAGTTGCTGTTGAAAAATCGGCAGGCACATTGCGTTCGAATGCCCTGTATTTTTGTTTGCCATATATTCTGAACCAGTCAAGTCCCTTTTGCTCGAAACGGATATTCATTCGCTTAAGCCAGTCGATAGTTATCTCAACATAAGGCCTTTCATTCAGGTTCTCAACAACAATTTCGGTATCTTCAGGAGCTAAAGGACATGCAATAAGAAGGGCAGTAAGGAATTGCGAACTTACACCGTTCACCGTGGTTTTACCTCCGGTAATCGGCCCCTGTATGGTAAAAGGACATTTGCCGTCGGCCGATTCCGTTATTTTCGCACCCAGATTTTGTAATGCCGAAAGAAGTGGCATCATGGGTCTTTGTCTTATCGATTTATCACCATCAAAAGAAACAGGATGTGTTGCAAGTGCGCAAAGTGCAGTCAAAATTCTTAATGAAGTACCGGAATTACCTACGTAAATATTGCGGCAATTTATTCCGGGAGCACCGCCAATCCCCTTAATGATCCATTCATTTGCAATGTCAACACTCGCCCCCATTTCCCTGGCTCCCCGGAGGGCGGATCTGGCATCGTCGGACATTAGCGGATTTCTTAAAACAGACATACCATCTGCAACAGCGGCCATTGTTACAGCACGTATGGTGTGCGACTTGGATGCCGGTACGTGGATCTCTCCATGCAAAACCGACCGCGTAGATATCACCTTCACCTTGATGGTTTTTAATTTGCCATTATGCCAGGGTGACGAAGATAATACATGAAGGAGTTAATTGCAAAAAGACCGTCAAAATAACGACATCTGCTCGCCCTTATCACTGGTATCGTGATCGTCGGGATTGTCATTGACAGGCTCAGGTTCTGTGGGAGTCTTATCATTACTTGCGGTTTCCCTGGAACGTACCGGTTCAAGTTCAGTTACCGAAGCAATTTCATAACTGCTTAATCGCTTACCTTTTGCTTTGAAGCTTTTTACAGCTATAAAATCCGCTGCCTCAATTATTTCAGATTCGCGTTTTTTATGCTTGCCTCCGAATTTGATCTCAAGCCGCGGATAATATTTATCCGACAAAAGGATAAGTCTGATCTTCGGATCCTCCTCTGTAAACCTTGCTGGTTTCTCTGTTGCCTCAGCATGGAATCGCTTGAGGTAATGCAGCTTCTGATTTCCGTCGTAATAGACAGCAGAAAATATTTCTTTGGGATCATACTTTCTTAATATGATCACATCTTCCTCAAAATGGATTGAAAGCTCGTAACCTGAAAGACGTATAATACCTGAACGTGTTATAACCAGTATCCTGTCTTTACCTGAAAATTCCCCCAGAAATTCGCCCTTACCGGTATCATTGAGTCTAAGAACAGACTGATCCCACCAAATCTTTTTACCTCCAAGAGTGCTTCCGCCTTTCACTTTCAATTCAATTTTATGTACGGGATACCTGGTGAGGATATTGCCGATAGAGGCTTTCCCTTTAACATCGGTCTCACTGAATTCAACATCAAAAACCAGGTTCCTTATCCTTGGCCGTGGTTTAAGTGTGACCTTTACAGTTTCTGCTTCTCCGTTCGGATTTACAGTCATATAAAGAATCCTGCACTTATCATTCTTGGTAAGATTGTATTCTTTATCACGGGTAAGGCTTGTTATGGCGCACCTTTTAATATAAACAATGCCGGCTTCGCCGTCACGATAAATAACATTATAAATAGTCCGCTCATCATTCTTTTTGAATACCCCGGCATATTCAATGTCTTTTCCAACAAACTGCTTTTCAGATACTTTCGTTATCAGATATTTACCATCTTTTCGTATGATCAGAACATCATCAATGTCAGAACAATCACAAACATACTCATCTTTCTTCAGGCCCGTCCCAATAAAACCTTCAGCACGGTTAATATAAAGGCGTTCATTGGCTACAGCAACCTCAGTAGCTGTAATAGTGTCAAATTCCCTGATTTCGGTTTTTCTTTCTTTTCCTGCCCCGTACTTTTTCCTAATCTGCCGGTAATAACTGATAGTATAAGGAATAATATTGGCAAGGTGATTTTTCACCTCCTCCATTTCGGTTTCGGTTTGTTTTATAAACTCATCAGCCTTAAATGTGCTGAACCTGGAAATTCTTTTAATGGGTATGACAGAAAGCTTAACAAGGTCGTCGCGGATTATATCTTTTCTCAGTAAATGCCTGTATGGCTTCAGCTCATTACCTATAGTCTCAATTATCGATTCTTCGGTTTTGCATTCCTTAATGGGCTCATAAAGCTCATTTTCAATAAATATTTTCTCAAGTGAGGAATAGTGCCAAACGTCGTCCAACTCATCCAGCCGGATTTTCAATTCGAGCGTGAGTAATTTAACCGTGTTATCAGCAGATACCTTAAGAATATCTGAAACACCAGCAAATATGGGCTTCTCATCCCTAATAACACATGCATTGGGCGACAAGGGAATCTCACAATCGGTGAATGCGTAAAGTGCATCAATGGTGATATCGGGATCAGTGCCC
>DATAEX010000284.1:0-7296 GCA_036257765.1 Bacteroidales bacterium | reverse complement strand
CTCCCACGTTTTGTGTCGATCAGAAGCACTCCGTTAGCGCCGCGTGAGCCCCAAACAGCAGTAGCAGAAGCATCTTTAAGTACCTGGATGCTCAGGATATCTTCAGGGGCCACGTTAAGCATTCCGCTGAACTGTTCCTGTGTAACCGCTGAAAAATCAAAATCCTTATCCAGTTCTATTTCAAACGGCACTCCGTCAACCACAATCAGCGGTTGGTTCGATCCGCTTATGGAGGCCGTTCCCCTGATCTTTATCGACATTCCCGCTCCGGGATCACCGGAGGCCATTGAAATATCCACATTACTTGCACGGCCCATCAGCATTTCTCCAACTGTAGAAGCATGAACCTCTTTCAGTTCCTTCATATCAATAGTAGATATTGCGCTGGTCCTATCCCTTTCAGTAACCGGTGTAAGTCCGCCAACCTTTTTGCTTTCGCCGGTTATAACCACTTCCTCGAACATAAGCGATTCTTCTTCGAGCTTGATTTCAAGGTAGCTTTGCCCCGACCATGGAAATTCAATTGTTTTATAGCCTATATAGGAGACTTTAATTTTGTTTTCGGGCGATGAAAGCTTAAGCGCGAAGTTTCCGCCGTTATCGGTGATAGTTCCATTTATGGTTCGGTTCTGTGAATTGACTTCGGCTACAATGACCCCGATCAGTTCTTCACCCGTACCCGATTCCACCACCTTGCCCTTAATAACGGCAGGTGTCTGGCATAACACCACGAATCCGGTCAGCATAGAGATCAAAAAAGTCGCAGAGAACCTTTTTTTCATAATAAGCAAGCAATTACTTAAAAAGCAAAACCGAATCGATCTGATGGATTACTCCGTCCTCCGCCATATGATTTGCGGATATCACACTACGGATATTCCCAAGATTATCCCTGACCTGTAAATTATCCTTCTGATTTATGACATCAATCGTATTGAATAAGTACCCGCTCTCTTCATCGATACGCGTGGTGGTAAACTGTCCTGACCTTTCGCCGTCATCGAAAATCGAAGATTCCACAAAATGATACCGCAGGAATTGTTGAAGTTCTGCGGGATTGCCGGGTACAGTACCGTTTGCAATGCCTGCCTCCAGGACTTCATTGGTCGGTATGAAGCAGGTGTAATAAGTACCTGTGGAAATATTATTGAGACTCAGTGGATTCTGATTCTCATCAAGCAGTATCAGTCCCGCCTGATAACACAACTGATAAAATTTCTGGTATTGCGGATAGATGTTTGGGTTAGAAAGTATCTCAAAAATTGAATATCTGGGCGAGATCAGCATCCGGTCGATTCTATAAAGCACTCCCTTACCGCTGACGGTTTCCGGGGTGCTTTTATGTGCCGTGGTCTGATCCCCTCCGGCATAAATTCCATCCGCTTCCACACCTATATAAGTATGCTGCGATGTTTCAATAAAAGTGCCTTCTTCAAAATCGGCTTCAGACAACTCACCGAAAATAACATGTGTTTTAACAATGTCGGAAGCCTCCCTCCTTGGCAGAGGAGCCAGAGGATTTGATTTTGAATACAATCCCCAACCACCCAGACCGGTTCTGAATATATATCCGGATCTATCAATTGCTTCATTGGTGGGAGCAAAAATGGTAAACTTAAGATCCTCCTCATTCAGCAAAGATTCTACCTGGTAGAAAATGAGCATGTCACAAAACCACTCATACTCTTTTTTGCCGAAAATGGGATATGCCACCGATTCAAATATCTTAGGAAGCAGGAACTTGCTTATTCCGCAAAAGGGGCCATTGCTGGCCATCTGCATATAGTGTATATCCCCTTCCGTCACATTGCTGTTTACCAGCGTTGACGTCAGATCAAGTTCCCAGTCTTCTGTCATAGTGCTGAATTTGGAAGGCCAGTAATTGAGCCCAATGTAATGTGAAAGATACCAGTTCATCCAAAATCTTCCGATCTGGAACAACGAACCGTAACCTTCGGTATGATCCGTCAGAAAATTTTGAAGTGCTTCATTTGTGGGAGCAAAAAGGGTCAGAACATTCTGCTTCCCGTCAAATCCAACATTTTCGGCATCCGGAGAACTTCCGTCGGGGAAAATACTGTTCATTTTCAGAAAAAGCGAGTCCAAAACACCATCCTCATTTACATCACCTTCATTATCCTGTTGAGTGGTATAAGCCGGACTGTACTGATAGAACGTATTAATCTCCAGAAGGTCCCTGAACACACTGAATTCCGGCTTTTTATCAAGTATCTGATCATGATTATCCGGAGGAACAAGAACCTTATTGACTTTATGGATCCAGCCGTTCTGAGCAGGAACGTCGGCTTCGACTATCTGCGCCCTGTCGGCGTGAAATCCGTTGTATATAGTCTGGGGATAGAGAGTGGAGTAATTAGCCGTATTCAGGTCCAGCTCGGAAAAGTACTCATCCGAAAACACGGGAATGAATTTGGATTCATGATAAACAGTATACCGCCGTCCCAATGTATCATACTCGATAGTAGACGGCGGTGTGTACATGGTGATCTGCTTAAAATTAGCTGTGCTGTAATCGATATCTTCATCCTGAATTCCCAGTCCGTACAAAAGCATGAATCTGGAGTAAGCCCAGAAGACAATATGATAATAAACAATCCCTTCCAGTTCTTCCGCCGGTATATCCTGCAACGAGGTATAGCCATTTTCTGCAAAAAACTCGGCAAAGGCATCATCATCCGGTGCAAATACAGTAAAATTCCCTGTTACCCCGATAACATCATCGTAATGTACTAACCTGATTGCTTCAATGAATTGAGTATAATTACCATCCTCTTCAAGTACTTCGAGTATCGTACCTATTAAATCATCAGGGACCTGGTAATACTTGTCAAATTCTTTTTCACAGGAAAACTGTAAAGGAGCACTGATCAGTAAAGTCAACCAAAATAAGCCAGCGGTATATTTTTTCATTTCGCTTGCTTTAAAAATCCGGAACCTACTAAATCAAAAAGCTATCGTCAGAACCAGCAAAGAATAATCTATCCGGTACAGCATGCCTTGGAATACTAAGGCTGCAAAAATAAATCCGGAACAAGAAGAACTTTTCTAAATACAATTTCCGAACAAAGACCATCCGAAGAAATAATAATTGTATTTAGTACTTTTATTACTTAAAATTAGGATTATTTTTTTAATTTGCAACGTTTTTTTCCTAAAAAATGATGCTTCCGGGACAGGCAGACACTATTTTTTAACATATTCAATTGCACCGATATCGTAATTGTTTCCCTGGGGAATCAATGTCCCGAACAGATCTTTATCTCCCGGATCAATCCCGGAAATTTCCTTTAGGTTTAACCCGTTGTCAATCAAAGGTGATCCTTCTTTGGGGCTGACAAAGAAAAGCTTCTCAGGAGTTAATTCCGATGGATCGCCTATGGCTGTAATTTTCGGGAACGACAGCTGAGGATCGGTATATCGGCCGGAAATCGTGGTGCCGGTTTTTTCATTCCCGGTAGTCCGGGCCCATTCATCAAGACTTTTAAATCCGTCTACATTAAATCCGCCGGATAAATTCCAGTATAAATTACCCTGGAAAACTTCATGCCTGAAATGATTCCCTTCATATAACAATTGCCCGGTATACACGAAAACATTATTC
Organism: Bacteroidales bacterium; assembly: GCA_036257765.1. Lineage (GTDB taxonomy): Bacteria > Bacteroidota > Bacteroidia > Bacteroidales > UBA10428 > UBA5072. The sequence goes on along the minus strand of DATAEX010000284.1, from coordinate 3,674 downwards.
CGGAAGGCAAAGCCCGGCATGCTGCTGTCGAGCCAGATAATGTTACCCTTCGGATTGCTGTTGTAAAAAGTGTTATTATAAATTTCACAATTATGCATATTTCCGCCTGCTGCTTTCCATATGCCCAGCGATCCGTCATGTGTTTTTCCGTCATTCAGGCTGATGTTATACCGAATAGTATTATTTTGCCAGGGTTTGCTTGCACCAAATTCATACAGACCTATACCGGTGCCCTCATTGTTGAATGAGAGGCAATACTGCAGGATTGAATTCGATACTCCACCGTCGAAATCAAATCCGCCACCATCGCGGGCACCCGGATGGGTTTTATTATCGTGGGAAATGCAATGCTGAATTATGAATTTTGTGCAATCCCAAATCCAGATCCCAACAGGTCCGTTGCCATTCCATGGCATGTCCCACCCGTTATTAAATGATTCACAGTACTCGATGGTTCCTTCTTCAACACTGGACGCCAATATGCCATTCCCGCTATGGTTCTTCAGCACCGTCGGATCGCCGGGATTATTTTCGGCTACACAATAACCGATATATAAATTATGATTATCGTATTTTTCAGGATCATTCATTATGCTTCCTGTCACATGAATACCTGCAAATCCGTTATCATGGGCATAAACACGGGTGATCCTTGCGTTATCACATCCGGATATATGCAACCCGGAATGCTGGAATCCCTGAACTTCAATTCGTTCAACCTGTACAAAATCGCTGTTCATTACCAGTACTCCGTCTGTAAGGTTGCCTTCCTTCCTGCCGTCGCCAGAAAAACCGATATTTTTTATAAGCAGGTAGTTACATGCCTGTGCGTATAGAGCCCGGTCTTTGCCACCATTAATAGTTGCTTTTCCCTCTCCATACGAGGAAATAACAACATTCATACTTTGATCACCGGAATCCGTTGAATCCAGTTTCAACATGCCGACAAACATCGCACCACCCTTGAAAAATACACTATCTCCGGGCTCCAGCTCAATTCCGTTGACTTTATCTACTGACTTCCAGGGCTTATCCTGTGTTCCCGGGTTTTCGTCGTCTCCGTCCGGAGAAACATAATAGACATCGATCCCTGAACGGTTTCTGTCAGTGCCTGTCTGTTCGCATGCAATGGCCAAAAGAAAGATGGCCATATAAGGAATGAGGGACTTAAAGGTGTAATTCATGGAGATATTATTTAATGGTTTGAAGCACTTTAGCTGCCGGAAGAATTGCTACATTACTGATATGGGAAAGCCTGTCCAGGAGTTCGTCCAGGTAGCCCGAACTTACGGGTCCCCAGCCTTCATCGTCCAGTCCGTGTGTATTATAAATAAACCACCCCTGAGGTAACTTCAGGAATTCATCGATGGAATCTCCGAGGTGTTTATCAATATTGTCGGGTCCGTGAGAGATGCATGTCAGCTTTTTTTGACCATCATAGGGCAATTGATTAACAAGAGCGCCTCCTGTTCGGAATGCCATCACCTGTGTTCCCAGCCATTCCTCAATTTCAGGCGTGGATGCATTATAAGCAAAATTATAAACTGCGTTTTTGGCATTAAAACCATTGAGTTCCTTATTAAAAACGTCAAGGCATTCTAAAACAGACTCTTTTGCTTCTTCTGTGGGCATTTCCGCGAGATTCTGATGATCATAACTGTGAGGCATGATTTCATGTCCTCGCTTTTGCAAATCATTCCATAATTGAAAATCCCCGACTTTCCAGGCATGATATTCATTTGGAAGATTGAAGTTTTTCAAATGAGCCGTGGCGATTACATTGATGCAGGCCGATAATCCGTACTTTTCAAATATTTCCGCCGTTTTGATGCTGGATTTTTCAAAACCATCGTCAAAACTTAGGGTTACGATATGCGTTCTTTCGGAATCTGCAAAAGCCGGTATTCTAAAAAACATTGCGGCTGTTCCGATTCCCATCGTTTTGATGACATCCCGCCGGGTGAATCTGGTATTCATATTACTGGATTTTAAATTTCATACCTTAATATATAGTGCCGGTGTTATTTTGACGGATTGAAAAAGCATTCTCCAGATATTCCTTCGCCCACACGTGGTTGATGTTCAAACTCACCGCCTTTTCAAACTCTGGTTTTGCTTCCTTATCCATTCCTTTTCCAAGATATCCGAGGCCTATCAGGTAATGTGCTTCAGATCGCCTGTCATCGGCCGATTCCTTCTCCCCGAATTTTGCAAAGAAATCAATATCGGGTATTTCAAGCCTCTGCATACCCTGATCAATCAGCTGGTCAAAAATTTCGGTTGCTTCTGTTGTTCTGCCAAGTTTTTTCAAGGACAGAGCCCGGTAAAAATAAATTTCGGATAGCTGGGGATAAAGCTTGCGATTGGCGGAGAGTTCCCACATTTCTTTGGCCTTCTTTTGATTTCCCAACTTCTCATAGGCTGTACCGATAAAATAATATACCTGGCTTTCCCTGCCTCCCCTGTATGATTCTGCTACCATCATGTTTTCAGGATATTTTAATGCATTGAGCCAGTCGGTCAAAGCTTCTTTTTGTTTACCTACATCAGACTGTCGGAGGCCCCTGAGCAAGTGAGCATCTACAAATGAGCCGTATGCCTTGCTTACGCCTTCCCATTGCCTGAAGTAGTTATTCTCGGCTATTTTCAGGGCTTCATCATATCGGCCAAGTTGAACCAGCAGCATGACCTCACGTGATAATGCATCAGCGACATTGTTGTTGGCAATTACTTCGTGATGGTCACTGAGCACTTTCAGTCTCTTCTCGGGGTTTGTCCTGGCAAAGGCCTGCAATAAATCTGCTTCATACAACAACCTTTGATCTTTACTATTCAACCCGATGGCCTTTTCATAACTGGCGATCGCCTTTGGAAGATCATTATTGGTTTTATAGTAAGCCATGCCAAGATTCCGGTGCACTAAAGGAAAAGAATCGTCAATGCTCCGGGAAATTTCCCAATTTTGAATTGCCTTCTCCGGCTGAAGTTCGAAAAGAAGATTTCCCAGGTAAAATGAAGCTTTGGGATCCGATGGATTCATTTTAATTGCGGCCTCCAGAATGCTTATCGACTCCAGGCGGAAAGGAAAGCAATATTCGGATGGCTTCGTTGCGGCCTGTCTTAAAAGATCCGTGGCTTTTACTGTGTCGCCTTTATGCAGCCAGAAGCTGGCAAGATAATAGTATTTCAGAGGGAAGGAATTGTCAGGTTCTTTCAATGCCAGGCCTGGATCGGATAAAACATGGATGGCATCATCCCAGAATCCGGCATTTGCATAATCGATCGAAAGTTCCAGGTAGCTCTGTATATAATCCCTCATCCTGCTTTTAATGGCACTGAGCACATTCGCGGATTCCTCATCCTTCCGGAGATCACTGTATGCACGATATACCTCATACATAGCTCCCAAATCGAGCGGATCATATTCCATCATAGCGGAGCTGATCTTCAAAGCAAGCTCCGGCTGTCCCATTTTTCTAAGAAGAGCTGATTTCAGGTTGTACGCCTTTATATTCCTGGAATTGGTTGAAACAGAACGATCCAGATGAGCAAGTGCTTCCTCATAATTACCTTTCAGCAAAGCCAGTTGTGCTAGCTGAAAGTATGCGGCTGTATGCCAGGCATAACTCCAGGTTGCCTGATAGATATTATTATACGCGCTCTCAGTATTTCCC
>DATAEX010000283.1:0-6864 GCA_036257765.1 Bacteroidales bacterium | reverse complement strand
TGGAAATAGCATAAGAGCTTTAGTACTTGCCAATACAAAGAACGACATCAGTCCAAGCTTCTGCCCATGTTTTTCCTGAAACTTCGTCTGATATTTCTTTCTAAGTTCCAATATATTGCTCATATCAACCTCATTAAAGGTTGTTAGCATTGCAGTTTCATTTTTTACTGAAACAAGTCGTTTACTTAACTTACGGCGCAACGGAGACATAGGACTTCGCTTGATACCAGGAGTTTGCGTTTCAGTTTTTTCAGTTTCATTCTTGTTAATTTCTTTTGCCTGCAACACCTGTTCAACTTCCTGCTTTGTAATTTTTTTCAGACCGGTAATGATTGCCTCTATATCCAGATCATTTTGTTCCATTATAGTCTTCGCCAGAGGAGTTACCTTAACAGAAGTATCTTCTTTCTTATGCGATGGCTGTTCTTCTGGGGGAGTCTCAGTAACCGATTTGGGAGGTTCTGCAACAGGCTGTTGAACATGTTCTTCAGAAGTAGCAGCAGCAACCGAAGGAACCGGAACAGATTTCTCCTTTCTGGAAACCTTTTTGGGGCTATCAGATGGTTTGGCGTCTGTATCTATTGTACAGGCCACATCGCCAATTTGTATTTTCATCCCTTGTTTTGCGATAATATGCAAAGTGCCTGAATCTGTTGCAATAAGAGGGAGAGTAGCTTTGTCTGTTTCTACCTCGGCAATTTCCTGATCTTTTTCTACGTAACTTCCATCTTCCACCAGCCAGTTTCCAATAGCTGCTTCCGATACTGATTCGCCTGCTGACGGTATTTTTACTTCAGTGATCATGGTTATTATTGTATTTTTTCAGCAAAGTAGCTGTATTGCTTGAGAATTTGCTGTCGTACGCTGCCACTGGAGCATTGTAGCCCACAGTACTTTCTTTTGAGTTCACATTCACACTTGCGAAATACCTTACTGATAATTTCCTCCTGACTTATCTGATGCAGACGCAAAAGGCCTACTGCAGGGCTGCCACTGGGTTGCCTGTAAACCGGAATTATCTCGCCCTTGAATTCATGGTGTATGTGCCTCCAGGGACCCATGTTACCTGGTTCTTCCTGTACCCAGAGCTTGATAAGCACATTAGGGTATTTTCTGATTATGTTTTCTACTTTTTCATTTGGAAAAGGGTGTAATTGCTCAATGCGAACTATAGCAATATCCCTGGCATCAAATTCTTTTTTCCGGGCGACAAGATCGTAATAAATCTTACCTGAACAGAAAACCAACCGTCTTACTTCTTCAATATCAACATCATTATCATCAATAACTTCGATGTATTTTCCGTAAGCAAGTTCATCAAGCGTGGATGTGCATGCAGGGTGCCTGAGCAGGCTTTTTGGAGTAAATATAATCAGAGGTACCCTGAAATTCCGGTAAATACTTTGTCTCAGCAGGTGAAAGAAGTTAGCAGGAGTAGTTGGATTTACTATTTGCATATTATTATTTGCAGCAAGCAGAAGGATTCTTTCTATTCTGGCGCTGGAATGTTCCGGGCCCTGGCCTTCATAACCATGAGGAAGATAAAGAACAATTCCATTCATAACGCCCCATTTTTCCTCGGCTGAACTTATATACTGATCAATTATTACCTGGGCAACATTTATGAAATCGCCATATTGAGCTTCCCAAATTGTAAGTCCCTTTGAATTTGCGAGAGCATAACCATATTCAAAACCAAGTACGCCGTATTCATTGAGAGGTGAGTTGTAAATATCAAATGATGCCTGGTTGGGTGATATATGTTTAAGAGGAATAAACATCATATCGGTTTCTTCAATAACATGAGCCGCATGACGTTGAGAAAAAGTGCCTCGAACCGAATCCTGGCCTGAAAGCCTGACAGGATGACCATCATAAAGCAATGAACCATAAGCAAGAAGTTCTGCCATCGACCAGTCGACCTTGCCGTCAGTTATCATCTTTCTCCGGTCTTCATTTAATTTTACCGTTTTATCAATGAACTTTTCCTGAGGAGGAAGGAACGCAATTTTTTCACCAAGGAATTTGAGCAGATCAATCGTCAGTTCATTCGGATACCACTTATCAAAATCGGCCCTTTTTGCATGTTTGAATCCTTTCCAGTCATCATAAAGAAATCGCTGTATATGTACCTTGCCAATTCCCTTGGACAGGTTAAATTTCCCGTCAAGGATTAATTCGAATTCACGTTGCTTAATTTCAGTTTCTTCATGGGTAAGCACTCCCTGATCAAGAAGCTCGTCAGCATAGATATCGCGTGGATTAGGATGCACCGCTATTGCTTTATACAGGGTGGGTTGGGTGTATCGCGGCTCATCACCTTCATTATGTCCATATTTACGATAGGACAATATATCAATGAAAACGTCCGACTTAAAAGTATGCCTGTAATCCATTGCCAAAAGAACCGTATGCAACAGCGCTTCCACATCGTCGCCGTTAATATGGAATATAGGAACTTTTATAACCTTGGCTATATCGGTACAGTAAGTGCTCGACCGTGCATCCAGGTAATTGGTTGTAAAACCCACCTGGTTATTTATCACAATGTGGATGGTACCACCAGTTTTATAACCCGGTAATTCCGACATCTGTATTACTTCATAAACAACCCCCTGTCCTGCTATAGCAGCGTCCCCATGAATAATTACAGGCGCTACTTTAGAATAATCGCCGCTATATTTATTATCAATATGTGATCTTGTGATTCCCTCAATTATGGGTGATGCACTTTCAAGATGTGAAGGATTTGGCACAAGATTCAGGCTGACGGTTTTGCCATTTTTAAGCGTTATTTCGTTGCAATAACCCAAATGGTATTTAACATCACCCAGAGAAATTGCTTCATCATATTCCTCAGCGATGAATTCCTGGAAAATAGTTTCAAAAGGTTTTTCAATAACGTTTGCTAATACATTCAGCCTTCCACGATGTGCCATGCTGAAAAAAAATTCTTCAATTCCCAGGTCTGAACCCTTGGTGATCAAATAGTGAAGTGCCGGTATCAGTGTTTCGGTACCCTCAAGTGAAAATCTCTTCTGGCCGACAAATCTTCGGTGAATGAAAATTTCAAAGCCAACCGCTTTCTTCAGCAAGTCGAAAATATTCAGCTTATCTTCTTTACTGAATTCAGTTGTATTCTTATTGCTTTCCATCCGGTTTTGCAGCCATTCGATTTTTTCCGGATCTCTTATAAACATATATTCTACACCAACCGACTGACAATAGGTTTGGTGCATATGATCCCTGATTTCACGAAGTGTGGCGTTCCCGATTCCTATTTCAGTACCGGCATGAAATACGGTGCTGAGATCTGAATCGCTAAGATTATAATTTTCAAGGTCGAGTGTGGGAAAATATTGCCTGCGCGACCTTACAGGATTTGTTTTTGTAAAAAGATGACCTCTTTTCCTGAATGCATCAATATAATTTAATACTCTGAATTCCTTATCTAACTGTTCACTGCCTGATTCTGACTTGGTTTGAAATTTTCTTGCGAAATCAAATCCTGAAAAAAAGGACCTCCAACTTGGATCGAGGGAGTCAGGATCTTTCAAATATTGAATGTAAAGCTGGTCAATTGAATCGATTTCGCTATTCCCCAAAAATGAGAATTCGTCCATGGGATGCTCCGGTTTGTAGTAATGTGGTTGTTTATCATTAAATCTTAAAGTACGAACATTTTGATAGTGTTTTTGTTTAGAGTGTACAACATGGAATTTGATTAACAACAACTATCCGTGACATTGGTTTACCGGCATAAATAAGGCATTACAGCATATATGACCATTGGAATACTTAAAGAAAGAGCTCCTGAACGCCGTGTAGCTCTTACCCCCGAAGCTGCTCAAGCTTTAAAATCGCTAAAAATTAATATAGTTTTGGAATCCGGAGCCGGTGAAGAGGCATTTATTGATGACAATGCATTTATTAAAGCCGGCGTCAATGTTGTATCCAGGTCAGCTGTTCTAGCAGGCTCCGATTGTATCCTTACCGTTTCAGGTCCGCTTCCCGGGGAATATGAATCATGGGGCAATAACAAAATACTGATTGGACATTTAAGTCCTGCGAATGGCCTTCTGCTTGATAAATTAATGACTCACAGAATATCGGCTTTCAGCCTTGATTTACTACCACGAACCACACTTGCACAATCTATGGATATTCTGTCAAGTATGTCAACAGTTTCAGGTTATAAAGCGGTTCTTGATGCAGCGGGTCATTTGCCTCGCTTTTTCCCCATGTTCATGTCAGCTTCCGGCACAGTAAAACCAGCAAGGGTGTTAATTCTGGGAGCAGGGGTGGCAGGACTTCAGGCTTTGGCAACGGCACGCCGCCTGGGCGCAGTTGTTGAAGTATTTGACGTAAGATCTGCCGTTAAAGAAGAGGTTCACAGTCTGGGTGGTAGATTTATTGAAGTTCCGGGTGCGATCGAAGATAGAAGTGCCGGTGGTTATGCTGTAGAACAGCAGGAAGAATATAGGAAGAAGCAAGTTGAGCTTATTCACAACCATGCTTTGAAATCAGATGTGATTATATGTACAGCTCAGTTACCCGGGAAAAAGGCGCCGATTTTAATCCGCAAAGAAACTGTTGAATTGATGAATCACGGTTCAGTGATTGTGGATCTTGCTGCATCAACAGGAGGCAATTGCGAACTGAGCAATGCTAACTCTACTATCCTGCATAAAGGAGTGATCATTATAGGAAAAGTTGATTACCCTTCTATGATGCCCATGGATGCGAGCAGAATGTACAGCAATAACCTTGTTAATTTTGTCAGGCTACTTTTGGATAATGATGGAAATGTTTCAATCAACTGGAACGATGAAATTATTAAAAGCTCTTGCCTGGCTCATGAGGGTAAGATTCTGAACGAACGACTACTTTCAGCCATGAAAGGCTGACACTATAATATTAGTATGGAAAATATACTTGAATTTATTTATTTACACAGGCAGGAGATATTCATTATTACTCTGGCTGTTTTTCTGGGTATGGAAGTTATTTCGAATGTTCCGTCGGTCTTACATACTCCTCTGATGTCAGGGGCGAACGCTATCAGCGGCGTTATTATTATCGGAGGGATCATCCTGCTGGGGCATGCCGATCTATCACGTTTTAATGTTAAAGCTGTCATTGGAGTAGTTGCTGTATTCGCTGCAACATTGAACGTTGCCGGAGGATTCGTGGTGACCGACAGAATGCTTGAAATGTTCAGGAAGAAAAAAACCAATAAACAAAAATAGCTTCATGGCAGAAAATTCTTTCGACCCTGCAATCGCCATACTAGACCTAAGTTATCTTATTGCAGCAATTCTGTTTGTTATAGGACTGAAATTTTTGAGCAAGCCGCAACGAGCCCGCGAAGGTAATCTCTGGGCTGCTGCAGGTATGATCCTGGCTATGATAACAACTTTGTTTCTTCATAAGGATTATGACGGTAATAGAATTGCCCTTGTCAATATTATTGTAATCCTCCTGACGATTAGTATTTCCACTGTAGTTGGATGGATCATTGCACGAAGGGTTAAAATGACAGCAATGCCACAACTTGTTTCATTTTATAATGCCACAGGTGGTGCTGCTTCAGGGTTAGTAGCTATAATCGAATATGGAAATCCGGAAAATACCTCATTGCTTATTACTTTACTGGGAATGGTTGTAGGTAATATTGCTTTCAGCGGCAGTATGATAGCTTATGGAAAACTGGACGGCAAAATTAAGGACTGGTCCGCTGCTACAATGAAGTATATCAATCTTACTCTTTTTCTGGTAATTATTGCCTTGATGGTTATAATTATGATCCCCGGCATTGACAGAAACCTCTCCGATATTCTGGTTTACGGATTATTCGGGATTTCTTTAATATACGGAGTTCTTTTCGTAATGCCCATAGGAGGTGCTGATATGCCGGTAGTAATATCACTACTGAACTCGCTAACCGGCATAGCAGCAGCAATGGCAGGCTTCATTTATTCAAATCAGGCAATGATCCTTGGTGGTATTCTGGTTGGTGCTGCTGGTACCATACTGACTATTCTGATGTGCAGGGCGATGAACCGATCCTTGTTAAATGTGATTGTTGGAGGATTTGGAGGAAGTTCTGAAGTGGCAAGTAAGGGAGTTGCAGGGGTAATCAGAGAAATTCAGGTAGGCGACGCAGGAATAGTACTTAATTATAGTCAGAAGGTCGTTATTGTTCCGGGTTATGGACTTGCTGCCGCACAGGCACAGCATTTATGCAGTGAACTGGATATTCTATTGTCGGGTCGTGGAGCGGATGTCCGTTACGCCATCCATCCTGTCGCAGGCCGAATGCCCGGACATATGAATATATTGCTGGCAGAAGCAAATGTACCCTATGGAAAATTGGTTGAAATGGACCATATCAACCCTGATATGCCTAATGTCGATGTGGTGCTGGTGGTTGGCGCTAACGATGTTGTAAATCCCGCAGCCATTGACGATCCTTCATCGCCGATTTATGGAATGCCAATTATTCACGTTCATGAAGCTAAGAATATAATCGTTATCAAAAGAGGGATGGGCAAGGGATATGCTGCTATAGAGAATAACCTTTTTTACAATGACAAAACGCGTATGCTTTTTGGGAATGCAAAAGAGGTGCTACAAAAAGTTATCGCTGAGCTCAAATCAATGGAATAATTTCTCCGGTTTTATTCTTCCCGATCTTGCCTGAAAGCTGCTTAGCGCTTTGGCTCAAAGACACAAAATATAACTCAAGAATCACACAATGCACTGCCGAAACGCCTAAACACTTATTTTTTGCGGTTTTCAACTATATAAGCGTCTTAATGCCTTTGCGGCCTATTTAGTATTGTAGTCGTAAATTGACTTCTG
>DATAEX010000268.1:0-3796 GCA_036257765.1 Bacteroidales bacterium | reverse complement strand
TACCAATTGCTTAAGACCAATCTGATGATACAGCATGCTACTGTTGATTACCGAAGATTGCAGTTTCTGCCTTCTTTAACGGCATTCGCAAATTATAATCTTGTATATCAGAACGACGATTTTGAAGCACTTTATGATCGTGATTTCCCTAATTCGGCTGCTGGTTTGCGACTTGCATTACCGTTATTCGAAGGAGGCAGGAAACTGAACCAGCTTAAAATTGCACGACTTCGACTTGAGGAACTCAGGCATGATTCGGTTATTCTGAGTAACCGGATTAATACAGAATTTGAAACGGCCATGGCATCCTATAAAAGTAATTTAAAAGCGCTTGATGCTGCCCGAAAAAATGCAGAAATAGCCGCCGGCATCTATAATACGATCACGTTACAATACAACCAGGGAATTAAAAGCTTTCTTGAAGTTATTGTCTCTGAGGCTGATCTTCGGACGGCACGGATCAATGAAATTAATGCACTCTACCAGCTTATTACCAGTAAGCTCGATGTGGATGCATCACTTGGCAGAATTCAGGTTAATTATTAATTATTATGAGAAAATCCTTTCTTCCGATTCTGAAAGATAGTTTGATTATTGCAGGTGGTTCGGTCATTCTGTTTTCGGCATGCAGTAAATCTGAAAACAATGGAAATTCACTTAATCCGGTACCGGTGAATGTTATTACTGTTATGAAACAACCAATAGCATATTATGATGTATTCCCCGGCACCGTAGTGCCATTAAATGAGGTCGAATTACGCAGTGAAGTAGCAGGACTCATTACAGGAATTTTTTTTAAGGAGGGTGAGTATATCAGGAAAGGGAAAAAATTATACGAAATTGATCGCAGTCGGTATCTGGCGTCATATCAACAGGCAAAGGCAAATGTTGATATTGCTGCAGCGAATGTGGAACGTGCAAAACGTTACGTGGAAAGATATTCAAAATTGATTGAGCAGGAAGCCATTGCGCGTCAACGGTATGATGACGCCCAGACCGACCTCCAGAATGCAGATCTTCAGCTGGTTTCGGCCCGGGCGGGATTGGAAAAGGCACTCACTGAGCTGAACTTTTCCATAATAACAGCTCCTTTCAACGGTATTATTGGCATTTCGCAGGTGAAGCTTGGAGCTTTGGTAACTCCGGGACAAACCCTGCTTAATACTATTTCTACTGATAATCCAATGTGTGTAGATATAATAGTCAATGAAAAAGAGCTAGAACGGTTCAGGAGAATGTCGGATACCCGAATGGCCCCTTCAGATTCGTCCTTCAGAATTCTTTTACCGGATAATTCACTTTACGATAAAAACGGTAAAATTCATGTCATCGATCGTGCCATTGATCCGCAAACAGGCACTATTAAGATCAGACTTGAATTTCCGAATGAGGAACGCAGGCTCATTGCAGGTATGAGCTGTAAGGTCAATGTGCTCCACAGGGGAACGGATGCAGAACTTGTAATTCCATCCATATCGCTGATGGAACAAATGTCTGAATACTTTGTGTTTGTTGTCGATAGTCAGAAAGTAAAACAAACCAAAGTCTCAATTGGTGCCCTTCTGTCGGGGAAAGCTGTAATCCGTGAAGGATTGGCTGAGGGACAGCAAATTGTAACTGAAGGGATCCAAAAACTGCAAAACGGATCACCTGTGGTTATTGAGAAACAAGAAGAAATAACAGACTGAATTTAATACATGGCGATATGATAGCCAATACATTCATAAAGAGACCGATAACTGCTATTGTAATAGCAATTGTCATTACGCTGGTCGGACTGATCTCACTGATTAATCTGCCTGTAAGCCAGTATCCCAGAATTACACCACCTGTGGTTCAGGTTTCAGGAGTGTACATAGGTGCTGATGCTTCGACTGTTGAACAGACAGTGACAATTCCGGTTGAAACGCAGGTTAACGGCGTGCCTGGAATGACCTATGTACAATCGAACAGCACCAGTGATGGCAGAATGGGGATGAACGTAAACTTTGAATTAGGAACCGATGTCAACATAGCTGCACTTGATGTTCAAAACCGTGTTAATTTAGCTTTGCCTCAGTTGCCTGATGAGGTCAGGCGTCTCGGATTATCAGTGCGAAAAAGTAACACGGGTATACTGATGGTTGTTGGTGTTTTTTCCCCTAATGGCACACATGACGTAAGGTTTGTAGATAATTACACAAATATTTTCATCCGCGAGTCCCTAACAAGAGTTAAAGGTGTTGGCGATGTTTTTACCCGTGCTGAAGATTTTGCAATGAGGATCTGGCTCCAGCCCGATTTAATGGTTCAGCAGGGAATTACAACCAGTGATGTGATAAGAGCCATTCAGGAACAGAATGTACAGGTAGCTGCAGGCTCGGTAGGTGCCTCACCCCAATTTGAGGAACAGGCGTTTGAATATACAGCATTTGTAAACGGAAGGCTGAAATCGGAAAATGAATTCGGGAACATCGTTGTTAAAGCAAATTCAGAGGACGGTTCCTTATTGTATTTACGTGATGTTGCCAGGATTGAGCTGGGCAGGTTCCAATATTCGGGCAGCGGTTTTGTCGATGGTAAGCGGGCGTCATTTCTGTTAATTTTTCAAAGCCCGGGAAGTAACGCAATTGAAACTGCTTCAGGGATTGAAAGAACGCTTGCCCAACTAAAGAAATCTTTCCCTGATGATATAGAATACCTGATACCTTTTGAAACCGTATCAGTAGTTAAGGTTTCAATACATGAAGTTGTGGAAACCCTTGTAATTGCACTTCTGCTGGTAACATTAGTGGTATTTCTTTTCCTGCAGAACTGGCGGGCAACATTGATTCCTATCCTGGCAATTCCGGTCTCGATTATCGGGACATTTGCTTTTTTTGTACCTCTTGATTTCACGGTTAACAAACTGACCCTTTTTGGCTTTGTACTGGCTATCGGAATCGTTGTGGATGATGCTATAATTGTGGTCGAGGCTGTCCAGCATAATATTGATGAGAATCATTTATCGCCGCGTGAGGCTACATATAAGGCCATGAAGGAAATTTCCGGACCAGTTATAGCCATAGCTCTGGTTCTGGCTGCAGTTTTCTTACCTGTAGGGTTCATCCCCGGTATTGTGGGGAAATTATACCAGCAATTCGCAGTTACTATTGCTATATCGGTCCTTATCTCTGCATTTATTGCACTCACTCTTACTCCGGCCCTTTGCTCACTTATGCTTAAAAGAAATACAAGTTTATCAGAGCCTAACGGACATATCAGGGGATTCAGAAGATTGAATTTAGGATATCAGAAAATGCAGGTCAAATATACTTCACTGGTTGAAAAAATCCTTGGAAAAACCAAATTGGTTGTCATTTTTCTTATATGCCTGTTGGTTGGAACAGGTATTCTATTCAGAAATAAGCCTACAGGATTCATTCCCACAGAAGATGAAGGGCGGGTGTTTATCACTTTCGAGCTGCCCGAGGCATCTTCAATCACCCGTTCAGTAGAGGTTCTGAAGAAAGTAATGAATATACTGGATGAAGTTAAAGGAATTGGACATTATGCAGCAATTGCCGGTCTTAATGTTGTTTCATTTTCAAACAAATCAAATGCCGGAACAATTTTTTGTTCTTTTGATCCCTGGCATGAAAGAAAATCCAAAGAAGAACAGTTGAATGCGCTTATTGGCCAGCTCGAGAAACGATTTGCCGGGATAAAGGAAGCCCGCATAATTGTTATACCGCCTCCTGCTATCCCGGGGTTAGGACGTACCGGGGGGTTTAGCTTTGTTTTACAGCAACGGGAGAGCACTGATGATATACACGGA
>DATAEX010000266.1:0-15863 GCA_036257765.1 Bacteroidales bacterium | reverse complement strand
GGAGGTACAATAGCACTGCTTTTCCTTATCGGAAGGCTGGTGGGTGCTTTTGCCGATCCTGTGATGGGGGTTATTGCCGATCGCACAGATACCCGTTGGGGAAAATTCAGGCCATGGATATTATGGACAGCTGTGCCATTCGGATTGTTTGGCTTCCTGGCATTCTTTACACCTGATATGCAGCCGAGCGGCAAGGTAGTCTGGGCTTTTGTCACATATATCCTTCTGATGCTGGTATACTCAGCCAATAATGTTCCTTATTCTGCACTTAGCGGAGTAATCACAGGTGACCAGAAACAAAGGAACAGCATGTTTTCGGTAAGGTTTATTTTCGTGGTTCTGGCACAACTTGCGATTCAGGGATTTGCAGCACCGATGGTGAATCATTTCGGAAAAGGTGACAGTCAGAGAGGTTATATGATAACAATGGGAATTTTTTCCGCTCTGGCCATGATCTTTTTTTTGATTACGTTCGCAACTACCAGGGAGCGTATTAAGCCTAATCCCGCGCAAAAGCAATCACTTAAGGAGGATATAACCAGTCTCATCCATAATAAACCCTGGATGACTATGTTCCTGGTCTTTATCATGACATTTACTTTCCTTTCGCTCCGAAACGGGATGCTCCTTTTTTATTTCCAGTATTATATGGATATACCGAGCATGACTACTTTCATGAATAACCTGAACGGCAGTTTATCCGGTTTCCTTGAAGCCATCGGTCTTGCAGGAGAGAATGCAGATCCGGCAGTAAGTGTATTCGGAATAACCAACATTTTCGGACAGCTGGCATCCATAGTCGGGATAGTGGTTTCAAGCTCACTGGGAAAAAGGATGGGCAAAAGAAATATCTTAGTACTGGGGCTCATCCCGGCCACCGTATTTATAGCTCTTTTTTATACGGTTCCACCCTCAAGTGTAATGATGGTGCTCATGCTTCAGATCCTGTTCAATTTCTCATGGGGAATTACAATGGCTGTTCCGTGGGCTATGCTTGCCGATGTGGCTGATTATTCTGAATGGAAGTATAACAGAAGGGCTACGGCGCTATTGTTTGCAGGGGGACTTATCGGTCTGAAGGTCGGATTAGCAATCGGCGGTGCCATAAGCGGACTTTTATTGAAATGGTATGGTTATGTGGCTCCTGATTCAAAAGTATCATGGGTACAGCAAAGTGACAATGCTATTGAAGGAATTCGTCTGTCATCAAGCATATATCCTGCCATTTCGATAGTTTTAATAATTGTAATTCTGATGTTTTACAGGATAGGCAAATCAACTGAACTACAGATGCAGAACGAACTGGCTGAGCGGCGAAAGGAGTTTTGAGTCAGGCAGTCTTGCAGTCGTGCAGTCAGGCAGTCGGGCAGTCTTGCAGTCGTGGTATTAAGTAATAAAAAGGATAAAAAAACAAATCAATAAATCAACAAATCATAAAATCAACAACAATATGATAGTTCCCTATAAGAATCCAAAACTGCCTGTGGAAAAGCGGGTAAAAGACTTACTCAAAAGAATGACTGCCGAAGAAAAGGCTGCTCAACTGATGGGCCTTTGGAACGGAGGTGTGGAAGATTTTAAAGAAGAGATCTTCAAAGACAAAGCAAAAATGAAAGAGATATTCGGCAAGGGTTGTCATTCCATTCATCCTGCGCCATTCGGCATTAAAGCGACTGTGGCAATGCGTAATAAAATTCAACAGTATCTTCTTGAAAATACGCGTCTGGGGATCCCGGCAATTTTTGTTGATGAAGGCCAGCACGGAGTGATGAGGCCTGAATCTACAGTTTTTCCGCAGGCAATCGGACTCGCATGTTCATGGGATCCGGATTTATTTGAGCAGGTTTATGGGATTGTCGCATATGAAATGCGATCCAGGGGCACTCATCATGCGCTGACACCTGTTATCGACGTATGCCGCGATCCGAGATGGGGGAGAGTTGAAGAAACATACGGCGAGGATCCTTATTTGAACGGTGTTCTGTCATGTGCAGCGGTTAAAGGATTGCAAGGTTCAAAGAACGGCAGGGTGGCCAAAAACCACGTTGCTGCTACATTGAAGCACTTAGTTGGCCATGGCCAGTCGGAAGGCGGACAGAACCAGGGACCTGCAAATTATTCGATGCGCGTTCTGAGGGATTACCATATGCCTCCCTTCAAAATGTGTATCGATAAAGTGAAGCCCGTATCTGTTATGCCTTCATACAATGAAGTGGATGGTGTGCCTTCTCATGCCAACAAATGGCTTATACATGACCTGCTCAGGAATGAATGGAAATTTAACGGGATGGTGGTTTCGGATTATTACGGTGTGGATCAGCTCCTGCATAAGCATAATGTGGTGAAAGATGAGAAAGAAGCTGCATCTACTGCTTTTAATGCCGGAATACAGTACGAACTTCCCCAGGGAAATTATTATAAGCTATTGCCCAAGCTGGTTAAGGAAAAGAAAGTTAAGCAGGCTGATATCGATAAAGCTGTGTCCCAGGTTCTGAGGCTCAAATTCGAGCTTGGCCTGTTTGAAAATCCTTTTGTAAACTGGGATGAGGCGGTTAAGGTCAGTAAAAATCCTGCACACCGCGAAGCAGCCTTAAAAGCAGCTCACGAATCAATTGTTTTGCTTAAAAACGATAACCTGTTACCGATCCGGAAAAACCAGTATAAGAAAATTGCAGTTATCGGCCCGTGTGCAAATGATCTGTATTTTGGAGGTTATGCGGGAGAGCCGTATGATAAAGTAAGCATCCTTGATGGTATTAAAAAGAAGGCTGGAAAGTCGGAAGTTGTTTTCGCCCATGGATGTAAGCTGACAACAAATACAACCACAAGCTATTTCAACTGGAAATACGATGATATTGTTTTTGCCTCACCTGAAGAAAATCTGAAACTTATCAAAGAGGCTGTTGATACAGCAAAAAGCGCTGAACTGATAATCCTTGCAATAGGTGAAAATGAGCATTTATGCCGCGAAGCCTGGGCTAAAAATCATATTGGTGACAACAACACACTGGATCTTTTTGGTGAACAGCAGAGACTCGCTGATGCTATTCTGGCTTTGGATAAACCTGTCGTTGTTTATCTCATGAACGGACGACCCCTTTCAATAAATAAACTGGCAGAAAAAGCGCCGGCAATAATTGAGGGATGGTATATGGGACAGGAAACGGGAACAGCAGCTGCCGATATTCTGTTCGGTGATGTTAATCCATCGGGCAAGCTAACCATAACTATTCCCAGATCAGCAGGACAGCTTCCGATGTTTTATAATCATAAACCCAGTGCCCAATTCCATGACTATCTTTCTGAACCCATAAGTCCTTTGTTCCATTTCGGTTTCGGCCTCAGCTATAGCCGTTTTATTTACAGCAATCTTAAACTGCAGAAAAAGTCAATTAAGGCAAGAGAAACGGTAAAACTGACGGTTGATGTAACGAACACCGGGAAAGTTGCAGGAGAAGAAATAGTGCAGCTATACATACACGACAAAGTGAGTACAGTAACTCGTCCTGTAAAAGAACTGAAAGACTTTAAGCGTATTTCCCTGGGGGCAGGTGAAACCAGGAAAGTTGTTTTTGAAATTACCCCCGAAAAGCTTGCCTTCCATAACATTAACATGAAATTTACAGTTGAACCCGGAACATTCGAGCTTATGGCCGGCGGCTCTTCGAGAGATGAGGATCTGTTAAAGACAGTGCTGGAGGTGGTTTGACATCATCCTCTTAGGTAATAAGAAAAATATGAATGCCAGAATTCTCTTATTTTCACTATTCCTTTATACCATCGAACCCGTATTCTCCCAAAGCGCCCCTATAACGGTAATGGAGGAAGAAGGCGGGTTTCCTTTGTTTTCAAATGGCGAGGCAGCTACTTTATGCATCAGTGCAGACGATTACAGCGGTGCGATAAGGGCATTTAAAGACCTTCAGACTGACCTGGAAAAGGTAACCGGTAAAAGACCGTCGTTTTATATCGACCGGCAAAAACCTCCCCGTGCAAAATACCTGGTAATTGCAGGGACTATTGGAAAAAGCAATCTGATCGATTACCTGATCAGGAATAACCGGATCGATACAAAACGTATTGAAGGTGAGTGGGAATCTTACAGCATTCAGGTAGTAAGCAATCCGTGGCCAAAGGTAAAGGAAGCGCTTGTCATTATTGGAAGCGATAAAAGAGGAACCATTTATGGTATTTATGATTTGTGTGCTGCAATAGGTGTATCGCCCTGGTACTGGTGGGCCGATGTTCCGGTTGACCATAAAAATTCTCTGTTCCTAAGCAAGGAAGCCTTTGTCCAGGGTCCTCCGGCAGTTAAATACCGGGGCATTTTCCTGAACGATGAACATCCGAATCTTACCAATTGGATCACCGGAAAATTCGGGACGGTTAAACCTTCAACAGACCCTCCCATTCCGCAAGGGATTGCCAATTACAACAGCCAGTTCTATACGAAGCTTTTCGAGCTAATCCTCCGGCTCAAGGGGAATTATCTGTGGCCTGCAATGTGGAATAATGCATTCAACGAAGATGATCCCGAAAATGCCCGCTTGGCCGAGGAATACGGTATTGTTATGGGCACCAGTCATCAGGAACCGATGCTCAGAGCGCAGAAGGAATGGGACCGCAGGTATCAGAAGACACTTGGAAGCTGGAATTATGCAAAATATCCCGATACTCTTCTCAATTTTTGGCGGAAAGGAATCAGCCGCAATAAAAACTTTGAGAGCATAATAACAATTGGATTGCGTGGTGCAAATGATACTGAAATGGCTCCCGGTGGCCCTGAGGCAAACATGGCCATGCTGGAGGAAATAGTGAATAAGCAACGTAAAATAATTTCAGAGGAGATAAATCCGGATGTTACGAAAGTCCCGCAACTCTGGTGTCTGTATAAGGAAGTGCAGGAATATTATAATGCGGGAATGCGTGTGCCGGATGATGTAACCTTGCTATGGGCCGAAGATAACTGGGGAAATATCAGGAGAGTGCCATCGGTTGATGAACGGAACAGAAGCGGCGGTGCAGGAATTTACTATCACTTCGATTATCATGGCGGTCCAAGAAGCTACCAATGGATCAATACAAGCCCGTTGCCAAAAATATGGGATCAGC
Organism: Bacteroidales bacterium; assembly: GCA_036257765.1. GTDB lineage: Bacteria > Bacteroidota > Bacteroidia > Bacteroidales > UBA10428 > UBA5072. Next base: position 10,751 of record DATAEX010000266.1, on the reverse strand, counting down.
TGACCTTTGCAAGACAGTATGGTGCGGATAGAATATGGATCGTGAATGTTGGACATTTTAAAGCCTACAGTCTGCCCATCCAATACTTCCTCGACCTCGCATTCTACGGTGACAGCCTTAGAAATGATAATATTAGTGCTTATTTAAGATCATGGGCCATTCAGCAATTTGGCAAGGAATATTCTGTTGAAACTGCTGAAATACTCGCTCAACATACCCGTTTCAATGGAAGACGTAAACCTGAATTGTTGTCGCCTTCAACATACAGCCTGGTTCATTATAATGAAGCCGAAAATGTAGTGAAGGAATACAACGATCTTGCAAAACAGGCAGAGGAGATATATTATAATATGCCCCCGGACAAAAAGGACGCATATTATCAGCTTGTATATTTTCCTGTAAAAGCAAGTGCCCTGGTGAATAAGTTATATTTTGCTGCGGCAAAGAACAACCTGTATGGACTACAAAACAGAGCGGGCACAAACGACTGGTCTATGAAAACTGAGGAGTTATTCAGAACCGATACTTCCATGATGGGTTATTTTAACAGAGTATTTGCCGGTGGTAAGTGGAATCATTTCATGGATCAGCCGCATCTTGGATATAATAGCTGGCGGGATCCCCCTGTCAATAGTCTCCGGCATATAACGCTCAGCAGGTATGAACCGTTTGATCCGGCACAGATGGGTGTGAGCATAGAAGGTTCTGAAAAAGTATGGCCTGAAACACACGAAACTGCCATTTTGCCTGAGTTCGATATATTTAACAGGCAAAGCAGATTTATAGATATTTTTAATAAAGGAAAGACTTCTTTTGAGTACAAGGCAATATGCGAACCGTGGATCATATTGTCAGAAAACTCCGGATTGGTGGAGAAGGAAATACGGATAATGGTAAGAATAGACTGGGCAAAAGTGCCCGAGGGCAGAACCCGGGGCTCAATTGATCTTGAAGGAACCGGGCGAAAAGTCAAAATAATGGTTAATGCTTTTAATCCTCCTGAATTTAAGGATAAGATTAAAGGTTTTATTGAGTCAAACGGATATGTTTCAATGGAAGCGGCGCATTATGGAAAAATTGACAACAGAGCGAAAGCCAAATGGATTGAAATCGAGGATTTCGGGCACACTGTATCCGGAATGCGTGCCACAGCGGCAACAGATATACCTGCTCTCACACCCGGTAATGATTCTCCCTGCATTGAATACAATTTGTATTTATTCTCGGACTCAGCTCTTGAAGTAAACTTGTTTGTTGCACCCACATTAAATTTCCTTCCCGGAAGGCCGATGAGGTATGGAATTTCATTTGATAACCAGGAACTGCAGATAATTACTCTTGTTGCGGCTGATTTTGATGCGAGGAACGGTAACAGGGACTGGGAGAAAACGGTTAGTGATAATTACAGGATCGGGAGAAGCAAGCACGCCGCAATTGGTAAAGGAAATCACGTATTAAAAATATGGATGATTGATCCGGGAGTTGTGGTACAAAAACTTGTTGTAAATACGGGAGGATTAAAACCAAGCTATCTTGGGCCACCGGAAAGTTTCCTGGGAAAATGACAGGAAGATAAAGAAAGACCCCGCTTAACAGGCGGGGTCTTTTTACATAGACTATAAATCTCTGTACACAGGATTTTGATAATTATACTTTTCTTGTTCGGTCATTTCCAACGCATCTATCTGGCCTTGAGGGATGGGGCGCAAATAGTGATAAGCTTCTATGGTTCGCGTTACTGTTGTCGGTGTATGGTCGCCATAAGTCGATGAACAGATTTCATATGAGCCTGCAATTTCTGCCCATTTTTGCGTGCGTACCAGATCGAACCATCGATAGCCTTCACCATAGTATTCACGTGAACGTTCCTCGAGAATATAGTCGACCGTTATAGTTGCCGGTGTGGCAGCAATCATTTCAGCACTGTGGTCTTCCTCTTTTACTGAATTTCCGTTATTATCAAAGCGCCATTTTCCGGCACGTGCGCGAATAACATTTATCAAATCCAGGGCGCTTTTACCGGCTTGTGTGGAAGCACCTTTCACAGCTGCTTCGGCTGCTACAAAGTAAAGGTCTGAGAATTTGGCAATGTTAAAAGGTCGGGTACTTCCGGCATTTGGTTGTCCCAACCCGGTACCATTGTCGGTACGGTATGTACCAAGCTTCCAGAATCCCGGATAGACTACTCTGCTTATACCGCGCGGCGTTACTACATAATCGGCTCTTCCGGGCAGTACACCTGCTCCAATATTATTTCTGCCCGGATATTTGCCATTGAATGCAGTTCGTTGTGCTTCAGTATAGGCCGTGCCGACCGTATCAGAAATGTAATCAACAGGTGACAATGATTCGTCGGGCAGGAAAGTCAGTATCGCCTCGCCCGGATGAACCTCCAAATTGTTTGCGTTGTATAAAACCGGATTGGAGAGGCCGCCCTTAGGCCAGTTGGCACGATATACAGTTGTAAAAGTGCCATCGTAGCGGGAATCATTTGTTTTATCGGCAAATGTGTTTTCGATTACACCGATAGTTGGGCACATACGTGTCCATGGACGTCCCAGGTGTTGTTCTGCCTCACGCTGAACAGAACTCACAACCGGATATTTCCCTTTATCAAGAGTAAGTCCTGAGGCACTTCTGATGTTTGTATAGTTCCATGTAAGCATCCATACTGCAAAATTATCAGGTGCGCCACCGCTTCCGTATGTAAGACTTCCTCCATTATAATATTCGCTTGTCTCCGTATGGTCTGCATACAATAATATTTCATCATTCCGGTCATTTTGAGCCAGATTAACGTCATAATAGGTGTCCTGCAAGCCAAAAGGTCCCGGATTGTCAATGGCAGTTGTTGCCACATCGTATGCTTGCTGAAAATACCATGAGGCATCGTGTCCGTCCGGGTCAGTACGGTCACACTCCGGATAAGTGGGAATATTGTTCGGATTTTCGAGCCACCATCCATATGTCAGGTATGCTTTGGCAAGAATGAGGCGGGCCAAGGTTTTGGTCACACCTCCGATAACACGGCCCTGATCCGGCAAGTTTTCCACCGCTATAAGCAGGTCGGGGAATATGGCTTTGGTATACACTTCCGGAACGATATTACGAACAGAGGTTCTCGATGGAGTGGTATTGAATTTCAGTTCACCTGCTCCCAAATCAAGAGGTACGCCTCCGAACGTCTGAACGAGTAAAAAGTAATCAAATGCACGGAAAAATCTGGCTTCTGATATCAGTTCCTCTGAAATACCAACCGCAGTTGCATTTTCAATAATTCCACTGGCAGTATTGATATTGGGAAACGCTGCTCCCCACAAAACATCCGAGCGACTGGTGCTGGATGTAAGAGAACCTGCACCAGACAGATCCATATCTTTAAAATTTGCATCCGCACTTTGAGCATAAGTCGCTTCATCGGTTCCGGTGAGGCAGGAATTAAAGTAGTAAGCTTGTCCGTATATGTAGCGAAGATGGGCGTACATCGATGTTAATCCACCGTAAACTCCCTTCTCGGTTTTGAAAAAACCTGGTTCATAAATACTGCGTGGCTCTTCATCAAGAATATCAGAGCACGAACCCAGGAACAACGCCATCAGAGCTGTTCCCATAAAAGCTTTTATATGAATACGTTTCATTATGATCTATTTTAAAACGTTAAATTAATACCAATCAAGTAATTGCGGGTAGAGGGCGTATTCGCTCCAAGAGTAAGCAGACGTCTCAACTCGCGAGGTAGTGGTGAAGCGGCATTTTCATTTGCGTATGAGTTTGTTTCCGGGTCCATACCGGATTCTTTCTTGTAAGGCGAGAACAATACAAATGGGTTCTGCACAGTTACGTATAGCCGCAGATTGGTAATACCCGTTTTGTGAATTAAGTTTTGGTTGACAGTATACCCGAGTGTAATAGTGCGTATCTTCAGATAAGATGCATCAAAGTAGCCCAAGGTACTGCCGTACTTTGGATTGTCACCCTGTAAAGGTGCGGCGGGACTCGGATATTTGGCGTCGGTGTTTTCCGGTGTCCAGTAATCTACCTTAACATTTCCTCTTCTTCCGGTCATCATATTGAGGTAACCTGATGATGAATAAAGCGAACTGATTAAAATACCTCCGCTTTTAAAGACACCTATCGCAGCCAGGTCAAACCCTTTATAAGATAAGCGTGTGTTAAATCCGCCCAGAAAATCAGGCTCCAGGGCCATTATCTGCCTGTCGTCAGCACCTATCATTCTTGCTGGTGTACCATCTTCATTAAATTCACCAGTGTATAGCACCTTAATCATGCCTACTTCTCCTCCGGGTCCTTCCAGAATATTCAGATACGGATCATCCTGCTGCCATATACCTATTTTCTTGTAGTCATAGATAACATCTATAGGATGGCCAACAAACCACCAGTTTGTTTTATCTTCCACTTGTCCCGATGCCAGTTTCATCAGTTTATTCCGGTTGGCATACAGGTTAACTCCGGCCTCCCATTGCAGACCATTAAAATTGTCCAATATCACTCCATTAAGAGAAAGTTCGAAGCCTTTATTTTGGGTTTCTCCGATGTTAGCCATATAGCTGTTTACACCCGAGGTGGCAGGCAGTCCAACACTCAAAAGAAGATCTTTTGTATTGGTTACATAGTATTCTACTGTACCACTCAGGCGGTTGTTCAGTACCCCGAAATCCAATCCGTAATTCCACGTTTCGGAATATTCCCATCCAAGGTTTGTATTAGGTAATTCGGAAACATAATATCCTACATCATATACAGAGGGACCGAAGTTATAAGGCCTGGTTCTTAGGCGACCGAGGGTACCATAGGGATTAATGGACTGATTTGAAGTTTCTCCATAACCTGCACGGATTTTCAGCATGTTTATAACCGGAATATTTTGCATGAACGATTCGTTTGCGATATTCCATCCCAGAGATATTGCCGGATAAGTATGCCATTTATGTCCCGGAGCAAGCCTTGAAGAGGCGTCGGAACGTAAAGCAACACTCAGCATATAGCGGTCATCATATGAATACATCGCACGGCCCATCCATGATATCAGGCCGCTAAGCTGGTAATCCTGGTTATCCGGATTAATAGTGATATCGCCGGCAGCATTTCCCAGATTATAGTACTGGAATGAGCTGGCAGGAATATCCTTAACGGCAATATTTGACCTGTTGTATTTAGTTTGTTCAGCGGAATACAGGGCAACTATATTCACCTGGTGCTTTTGCGCAAATGTCCGGTCAAAGGTTAGCAGATTTTCGACAGCCCAGTTAAAGTTATGTGTGCTGTCGATCGAAGCTGTTGATTCGGTTTCAGGATTATTGCTGTTTATTCCTTCACCAGTGAAATTACCGTCATTTGTCTGGCGGAAATTTAAGCCGAGGTTGAGGCGATACTTTAACCCTTCGATTCCCGGGATTTTCACTTCTCCGTACATATTGTTATAGGTACCAAAAGTTCTGTTTTCACTCAGCCATTCATCCTCTATATCTTTTAATACGTCTTTTGTATATAAAAACTGGTTATCCAGAGGCATCCTGATGGTTCTTTTCCAGGAGCCATCATCATTATAGGGATCAGCGATTGGTGACATGCTTAATACTCCATACATTCCAATATTGCTGCCTTCGGCCAGGCTATAATTATTGTTTGTAGTGAAACCGAAGCGGAAATATTTACCTACCTCCTGATCAATTGAACCATGCATTGACATGCGATTATAGCGTTGCGTAGGAATTACCGCTTCATCATTGTAGTAACCAATGCCAAAGTTATAGCTGCCCTGTTCAGTTCCACCTGTAATACTCAGATCGTGATTCATTACCGATCCGGTTTGATAAAACAAATCCTGCCAATCGGTATTTACATCATCGGCTTCATCCTCCCCGTTTGAATAAATTCCTGCAGCCGTTCGGAGTTCAATAAATTCAGCGCCGTTCATCATTGGATATTTGGCAAATACTTTTTTCATGCCGTAATAACCATTGTAGTTAACCTGTGCTTTTTGTCCTTTCTGACCCCTGTTGGAGGTTATTAAAATGACTCCATTAGCACCACGTGATCCATAAATGGCAGTTGCCGAAGCATCCTTTAGGATATCAATGCTCTTGATATCGCTGGTACTGATATCACTTATCTTACCGGCAAAAGGGATACCATCAAGAACTACTAACGGGTCATTGTTAGCAGTCAGTGATCGGGTACCACGGATACGGATCTGCATTTCAGCACCCGGCTTGGATGATGTCTGTGACATTTCCATGCCTGAAACACGTCCCTGCAGAGCCTGTGTAATATTAGATGCTGGTACTTCCTGTACAACATCTCCTTTAATTGAAGCTACAGAACCTGTTACTGCTTCTTTGCGTTGGGTACCGTAGCCGATAACTACAACTTCTTCGAATGCAGTTACATCTTCAGCCATAGTAACATTGATTACCGAATTGCCGGCTACAGCTATGGTCTGTGACAGATATCCCACGTACGAAAATACAAGGGATGCACTCTGACTGCTGACCTCAATTGAATATTTGCCGTTCCCATCAGTAATGACACCGGTGTTAGTGCCTTCCACAACCACATATACGCCAGGCAATGGCACGTTATCCGCATCTATAACAGTGCCACTGACTGTTATCGGTTGCAGCGTTGTGTTTGCCCCTGATGATACGGCATACGTCACAAGCGGGCTGATGATGAAAAGCAGGGAAGCCATCATCATCAATACCAGCTTATACTTTATGCATTTTGTGGGCAAAATACATAGTTCGGTTTTGTTGATCATAAAATTGAGTTTTTAGGGTTAATTTGAAATTTTCAGGGCAATTGCCCCGTTTTGTAAAGCAGAAATATTTACTGCGCTCAGATGTCTGGCAGTATAGATAGCTCATTCATCTCAGGGAGATTTTGTCATAGGCAGGTGAGTTGGGTTAAACATGGTTTTAATTTCGGGTTCATAAAAAATTGCCATCCAATTTACAAAAGTTTTTCAAATATGCAACCGATTGCAATAATTTATTGACTGTATCTGGCAATGTCTTAAAATAAAAAACCCTGCCTTATGGGCAGGGTTCAACAGCTTCACATTTGCTAATCAATAATTTTCTTTTACCTGCATGAAAGCTTTGGGATGTAAGCAGGCCGGGCAGGTTTCCATAGCTTTTTCGGACTCGTAGGTATAACCGCATACAGTGCATTTCCACCATACTTTTCCTTTCTTCATGAATACCATATCTTCTGAAACATCCTGGAGCAGTTTCATGTATCTCCGCTCATGTTCAGCCTCTATTTTAGCAATAAGGCGGAATGCCGTTGCAATTTCAGGAAAACCTTCTTCTTTTGCAGTTTCGGCAAACATGGGATACAATATAGTGCATTCTTCATGTTCTCCTTCAGCTGCTGCTTTCAGGTTTTCTTTAGTACTTCCTATAATCCCTGCAGGAAATGTAGCGGTGATTTCAGCCATTCCGCCTTCAAGAAATCTAAAGAAACGTTTTGCGTGAGCTTTTTCCTGGTTTGCCGTTTCCTGGAAAATGCCGGCTATGTATTCAAAGCCTTCCTTCTTTGCCTGAGATGCGAAGAATTCGTATCGGTTCCTTGCCTGTGATTCACCTGCAAAGGCTTTCATCAGATTTTGTTCGGTTTTGGTTCCCTTCAAGCTCTTTTCCATGTTGTTATTAGGTTAGTTATTTTTAATATAAATTAAATTTTCAAGTCTGCTTGCTCCAACCGCTCCAAGGGTCTGCGGCCGCTTGCTGCCTGCCATCGAAAGGCCAAGCCGGGACATGCAGGTTTTCAAATTTTCTTCTCAAAATACTCCTTCTCCGTTCCGCATACCGGGCACATCCAGTTATCAGGCAGATCTTCGAATCGCGTACCCGGAGGAAAGCCGTTTTCCGGATCACCAACTGCAGGATCATAAATATATCCGCATGCTGTACAATAATATTTATCGGCTTCCTGAACTTTCTTAGCGAGTTTCTGCGGATCAATATAAGTAGGTGAATTCTTGGGAGCCTTCCCTTTCCTCACGTCGCGGTAATGCGCATAAGTAAGTGGCTCACCGGCAGGATTGATCAGATCCTCATCCACCACATTGCCTATGAAAAGAATGTGCGTTCCGGTATCTATCGCCTGAATAACCGAACAGTCAAACCATGCCAGTGTATCTTCCATTAATATGGGTGCACCAGTCTTTCCGCGGATAAAATTGGTTCCTGAAAACTTATCGATATCTTTTCCCGAACGGTAACCGAATCTCCCTATTAGTTCAGCTCTCGTATCCTTCTGCAGAACCGAAATGGAGAAAATACCGCTTTTCCCTATCATATCGCATGTAATATTCTGTTTACTGCATGCAACGGCAAATCGGGCCGGTTCAGCGGTCACCTGGAAAACAGTATTCGAAATATATCCGTTGAGTCTGTTTTCTAAAGCGGAACTTACAATGTAAAGACCATATGTAACCTTATAATAAGCTTCGATATTCATGCATTGAATTTATGCTGTTTTTTCCACATTCCATACAAAGGCCCGGATACCTATTTCATAATTTATGGCATCCATTTTCTTTATCTTATCAAGCACTGTATCCACTTTATCATCTTCGACAATGGTAATTGTTGCACTATTCATTTCAGGCCATGTATGGGTTCCCATTCTGGGTTCTCCATTCTGCGTACCGGCACCCAGAACCAGGGGCCATTGCGTATAGCCCCTGATGTTGAGTTTTTCGAGCATAAATTCTACCTTTTCAGTTAGCGACTGGTTATATGTAATAAGTATTGCTTTCATGTTATTGGTATTTTAGGCTTCCATAAAATCAAGTTCCTCAGTTTCCTTCTTATGACGAATTTCTGACCTCCTTACTACTACTCTGTAAACGACAGGTACAATAATCAAAGTTACCATTGTAGAAAAAGTGAGACCTCCGATAACTGAAATACCCATTGGTTTCCATATTTCTGAGCCTTCGCCGGAGCTTAATGCCAACGGAAGCATACCCAGGATGGTGGTAGCAGTAGTCATTATTACAGGCCGCAGACGGGAACGTCCGGAACGGATTATTGCATCATCAAGCTCATAATTCCTGTCACGCATCAGATTGATAAAGTCGACCAGCACAATGGCATTCTTCACCACAATACCCACCAGTAGTATGGCTCCAAGCATTGCTATAACACTGAGGACGGTATTAGTAATGAAAAGGCCTAAAATTACACCGGTGAAAGAGAAAGGAATTGATATCATAATGATCAAAGGCATTTTGAACGATTCAAACTGCGAAGCCATCACAATATAAACCATAATCAGACTTACCAGGAAGAGTAGCATCAGATCAGCCATTGATTCGGTGAGATCCTCATAAGCGCCTCCCACATCCACCATCACTCCTGCGGGGATATTAATCTTGGCTAATTCTTCGTTGATCATTGCAGCCATTGTACCAAGAGGTACCTTGTAAGGCGTGGTGGAGACCGTAACAACTCTTTCGCGCCGTTTCCTTTCCACATTGGGCGGAGTCCAGAATTCCTCTATCGTACCTAATTCGCCCAGTCTGACAATACCACCCTGTGTGGGTATACCTATATCCTGAATATCAGTGATTGAATTCCTGAAGTTCTCATCAAACCTTACAACAATATTATATTCATTTCCGGATTCACGGTATTGTGAAGCCGTTAAACCCACTATCCTGTTGCGTATCATGTTCGATACCATGGCCGTATTCAGGCCGTTCTGCGACATTTTATCCTGATCAAGCAGAATTCGAAGTTCCGGTTTTGATTTTTCACGACTAACCATCACTTCCCTTGCACCGGGCAGTTTGCTGATCCTGTCAGCGATCTGGTTAGCGAGTGCTGTTGTTTCGTTGAAATCATATCCGAATATTTCCACATCAACCGTATTGGTGCCCTGATCCATTCCGCCTTCCGTAGTGGTCACGCTCGATTTCACAATTTCGGGAATTGTTCCAAGATATTTTCTCAGGTTTTCAGCAATGTCGAATACCGAACGTTCACGTTCCGAAACGGTCACCAGAGCCATGGTTACAGTTATGATGTTTGTACCGGAGTTCATAAATATAGCATTGAATCCAGCTGCATCGTCTGAACCGGATGCAACGGAAACAATGTTTTTTTCCGGCACCGTTTCATTTATGTAAGCCTCAATCAACCTGGCGATCTTTTTGGTTTCCTCTACACGTACTCCGGGTTGGAGTTCTATTTCAGCAGTAATCTGTCCCTGGTCGGCCTGCGGTAAGAATTCCACTTTAACAAACATTGCGGCGAAGATTATTGATACCACAAATAAAGCGATCGCTGAAATAATGACGATCCGTTTATGATGTAACGACCACCTTAATGCTTTCGCATAGAAGTCATCCATCCAGTTCAATATCGGGACAACCAGGCGTTCATGACTGAATTTACCGGGAATCTTGCGTTTACTTTGAAGAACAAGCATCTTTGAACTCAGCATGGGTGTGATGGTGATAGCTGCAACTGCTGAAGCTGCGATTGTAATGGTAACGATCCAGCCCAACTGGTGGAACATTACACCCATCATACCCGAAACCATTGTAAGCGGGAAGAATACAGCAACAATTGTAAGTGTTGACGCAATAACGGCCAGCCATACCTCATTGGTTGCGTATATAGAAGCTTCTCTCGGAGTGCTGCCTCTTTCAATGTGTTTTGAAATGTTTTCAAGCACCACTATCGCATCATCTACGACCATTCCGATTGCTA
>DATAEX010000078.1:0-3370 GCA_036257765.1 Bacteroidales bacterium | reverse complement strand
TCAAATACCGATTTGGCTTGATGAACTTATGAGGATCTTTGATGACATCGAAAATTTTAAATTTATACATACGCTCAACCTTATGACACCTTCGGAAGGTATACCTTCCGAAGGTATACCTTCCGAAGGTGGGAGTGTTCTCTCCGCAAACGTTTGAAATCTGATTCTTCGCACTTTTATAAAAAATTTATAATCAAATAGTTGCAAATAATATTTTCTTAACATATTTTTGATCCGATATTTTCCCGTCGGTTGGTTAATCACTTCGAATCTCTGGAACTGTAGAATTACAGTCAGGGATTTTTTTTTATACCCCTAACCCACTTTAAATGAAAAAACCAAAATTGACTTTCTGGCAGATCTGGAACATGAGTTTTGGATTCCTGGGTATTCAGTTCGGCTTCGGCCTTCAAAATGCCAATGTGAGCAGAATTTTTCAGACCCTCGGAGCTGAAATTGACAGGATCCCTATACTCTGGATCGCTGCACCGGTTACTGGACTCATTATGCAACCTATTATCGGTCATCTGAGCGACAAAACATGGGGGCGGCTCGGAAGAAGAAGACCTTACTTCCTTGTTGGTGCTATACTGGCTTCTCTGGCCCTTATCATTATGCCCAACTCACCTGCTTTGTGGATTGCTGCAGGTATGTTATGGATCATGGATGCCTCAATAAACATATCCATGGAACCATTCAGAGCCTTTGTCGGTGACATGCTTCCAGATGCACAACGCACTACAGGATTTACAATGCAAAGTTTTTTCATTGGCATCGGTGCATTTATTGCTTCGTGGTTGCCCTATGCACTGGCAAACTGGCTTGATATTCAAAACACAGCTCCGGAAGGTGAAATACCACCCACAGTGATTTATTCCTTTTACCTGGGGGGTGCAGTATTTCTGCTTGCAGTGCTATGGACCATTTTTACTTCAAAGGAATACAGTCCTGAAGAAATGCGGATGTATGAAACTGCCGCCGATACATCGGTCAGGGAAGATAAAACATTCGAACCCTGGAAGCTTTATCTGAGAAGAGGAATACTCTGGTTATCGGGAGGAATTCTTATTACCATACCCATAATTTACTATCGATTGGAAAAAGAACTCTACATACTGGCGGGAGGACTGGCTCTATTCGGGATTCTGCAATTGATATCGGCAACGCTTGTAAAAACTAATCGCACCAATTCCGGTTTGCTAAGTGTTCTTACCGATTTATACAGGATGCCGACCACTATGAAGCAACTTGCTGTTGTCCAGTTTTTTTCGTGGTTTGCCCTTTTCTCACTTTGGATCTATGCCGTTCCGGCACTGACGAAACACCTTTACGGGACCAGCGATACCAGTTCGGAGTTGTATAATATGGGCGCTAACCTGATTGGAGGAATGATGGGATATTATAACCTGTTTGCTGCATTTTTAGGTCTGGTTGCACTTCCATGGATTGCCAGAATGACTAACCGGAAAATAACCCATATGATTGGTTTAGCTGTCGGAGGATTGAGCCTGATCTCATTGTATTTTCTAACAGATGCGAACCAGATGATCTATTCCATGATAGGTGTGGGTCTTTCCTGGGCAAGCATACTTGCAATGCCCTACGCAATCCTTACCGGATCGTTGCCTCAATCCAAAATGGGAGTTTATATGGGTATATTTAATTTCTTCATAGTAATTCCGCAAATCCTTGCGGCTACGTTGCTTGGATTTATGGTAAAGTCTTTTTTTAATGAAGAAAGTATTTATGCTCTCATCGCGGGGGGCATATCCATGATTATTGCAGCAGGCAGTGTGATGTTTGTTGAAGATAAAAGAGATAAAATACTCATTTAATGGATATTAAAGCTTGCCTTTTCGATCTTGACGGTGTATTGGTTGATACAGCCCGATTTCATTTTCTTGCATGGAAACAGCTTGCTGATAAACTGGGTTTCTTTTTTACTGAAAATGATAACGAGAGATTAAAAGGTGTAAGCAGAATGGACTCTCTTGAAATTTTGCTCGAAGTGGGAAATTTGAGGGTAAGCGATAAAGAAAAGAACAGATTTGCCGCTGAAAAAAACCAGGTTTACCTGGATTTTATTCAGCAAATGACTCCTGAAGATGTTTTACAGGGCGCCAGGGAATTCCTTATAGAAGTAAGAGATAATAAAATTCTGACCGGACTCGGCTCAGCCAGCAAGAATGCCCGTTTGATCATGGAAAAAACAAACCTGCTACCTTTGTTTGACGTGATTGTGGATGGAAATCTGATAAGTCATGCGAAACCTGATCCTGAAGTTTTTGCACTTGGTGCGCATATGCTTGGAGTTCAAAATACCAACTGCGTTGTATTTGAAGACGCAGTTGCAGGGATCCGGGCCGCTCATAATGCCGCTATGAAATGTGTAGGCATTGGCTCATCCGAAATTTTAAAGGAAGCAGATCTTGTATTCCCAGGCCTCAGCCATGTCAGATTGAAGGATCTGATCTTTGCCTGATCCTGTCAAGGTATCATAACTACTGGAATGAAATGAAAAAATATTATAAGATTGATGAATGGAGCGTGATTGAGGATGGCTTCAATCCACATTATCAGGAAGAATCAGAAAGTATTTTCAGCCTGAGCAATGGACACATGGGCCAGAGGGCCAATTTCGAAGAAAAGTATTCGGGAAAATCATTGCAGGGTACATATATTGCAGGCGTTTATTATCCTGATAAGACCAGGGTAGGCTGGTGGAAGAACGGATACCCGGAGTATTTCGCAAAAGTGGCGAATGCTCCAAACTGTATTGGTATATCGGTAAAAGCAGATGATGAGGAGCTTGATCTGAACACCTGTAAGGTGAGAGAATTTGTTCGTGAACTGAACATGAAACATGGCTATCTTAAACGCTCATTTACTGCAATTTTCAAATCGGGAAAACAATTAAAAGTCAATACATGCAGGTTTCTCAGTATGGCTGATGATGAAATTGGAGCCATAAGATTTACAATCGAACCGCTGAACTTCAGAGGAAATATCGAGATGCTGCCTTACTTAGACGGTAATATAGTAAACCGTGATGCCAACTATGATGAAAGATTCTGGGATGTGCTGAAGATTGGTACGAAAGAAAATAACGCTTACCTGGTGGCCCGTACCCGGAAGTCGGGTTTCGAAGTAGGTTTCTGTATGTCCTCCGAATTCATTATTAATAATCGTCCGGAGAATATTAAATATGAAACGGTTAAAGAACCGGGATTTATAGGATACAGATACCGGCATGAAGTTAAAGAAGGCGACCGGATTACGCTTTACAAATACGTTTCAGTACTTGATTCATTGAATTATAAGTCAGACACATTAGTTGCAAAAGCTATCCAGGCTGTAAACCGCGCAAAAA
>DATAEX010000076.1:0-4946 GCA_036257765.1 Bacteroidales bacterium | reverse complement strand
ATTTAGCGGGAAAGGGATTTCCGTTATTGATCTTCTTGAACTGCCTTTGCGTATAAGATAAAGCATACGCAATCGATCCTGTCAGTTTTCCTTTTTGTTTTTGCAGGAAGAATTCAATTCCGGTTGCATAACCTTTTCCTGATGTAAGGCTATTCTCAAATGAAACATCCTGTAATGAAGCACCCAGGCCATATAGCAGTTCAACCTGGTTGGCAAGTTTTTTATAGTACATTTCAGATGAGGCAGTATATATACCATCTGCAAAATTAGAGTAATAACCTAACGTGAATTGATCACCAAACTGTGGTGCGGTAGACGCTGTGCTGGGAATCCATATGTCCGAAGGCATTGTAACCGATGAGGCTGAAGCAATATGAATGTACTGGTAATTTCGGGTATATGAAGCCTTTACCGACGATGATGGGGATGTCTGATATCTGATGGATAATCTGGGTTCAAGCCCGGTATAAGATTTGATTGTTTCAAGCCTCTTATAGGCAGAAGTATCCGGTGTAAGTTCATCATTCCTGTTTATTATATTATAAGGTCCAAAATGCCTGTAATTACCCGCTCTTACACCTGCGGATACTCTCACCCGGTCTGCCAAATCCTTTTCAAGAGAAAGAAAAGCAGAAAATTCTCCGGCAAAAAGATCCTGATATGTACTGTAATTAAGATCTGTTTTGTTGATTGTAAGCATGAACCGGTTAGGAACAAAATTGTAATATTTAGCCTCAATGCCGCTTTTGATCGATCCGAATCGTTTGGTATCCAGGTTATATTCAAGCCTGTAATTGAAATTACGAATTGAAGAATAAAGGTCAAAGTTCATTATAAACTGCGCAGCCTTATATTTGAAATCATAATTACTGTAGTTAAGTGAATTCAGCACGTAACAGCTATCATTAAGAATATAGTTCCAGTTTATAGCTACCAGACTATTTCCCCAGTTAACATGTGTTTTGAAATCCATGTCATTGGGTTCAAGGTGGAAATTATCCCTTCCCTTGTAATACATTATGCTGATCCTGCTTCTCTCATTCATATGCCCGGAAAGCTTAATGTTAAGGTCATACATTCCATAAGAACTGCCGTCAAGAAATCCACCTGAATCGGGATTAATGAATAACCCTGCCAACGGTTTAACCACTTCATTGACATAACTTTTCCTAAATGAAATAAAATAAGAAAGTTTGTTTTTTATTATGGGCCCCTGGATAGTTGCTTTTGAGTATAGCAACCCTGCTGTGGCTGTTACATGATGTTTTTCAAAATCACCGTCAATGGTTTTTACAGCGAGCACCGATGAAATCCTGCCGCCATAATTGGCAGGAATTCCCGATTTTATCAGTGTTGCGCTGCTGACTGCATCAGAATTAAAAACAGAAAAGAAACCAAGTACATGCGACGGATTATAAACCACCGCATTATCCATTAAAATGAGGTTCTGATCTACATTACCTCCGCGCACATAAAAGCCGGAATTGCCGTCACCTGAGCTCTGAACACCCGGAGAATAATGAAGTGCTCTTATGAGGTCGGGCTCGCCCATCAATGATGGAACTTCCCTAAGATCGGCAGCAGTCAGCCTTACAAATCCTGTTCTTGAATTATCCGTATTCAGGGCAGGATTTTCAGCTGTAATAATTATCTCATCCGATGTAACAGCTTCCGGATTCAGGAGAATATCCTGGTGAACATCACTTTTCACAATTAGTCCGATGATCTTCGTCCTGTATCCAATGTAAGAAATCTTAATCTGACAGGAACCCGCGTTGGTTTGAAAGCTGTATTTCCCGCTGTCGGATGAAACAGTTCCCGTTGAGTTCGATACTATGTAGATTGCGGCGCCAATCAGGGTTTCATTTGTCAAAGAGTCCCTGACGGTTCCTGATACGTGGTAGTTCTGGGAATACAGTATCCGGCCTGTAAAAAAAAGAAAGATTGAAAAAAGAACGGTGATCTTCAAGAGCGAATATTTATGAATAATGAATTTTGGATTATGAATTATGAATTATGAATTATGAATTATGAATTTTGAATTATGAATTATGAATTATGAATTATGAATTATGGATTATGAATTATGGATATGAGGTATTATTGCTGTGGAGCGGCGTCAAATATTTTCAATAAAGTCGGCTGGGCATACCAGTCAGCTGTCTTTGGTCCCCAGGCGGTGAAATAAGGCATCTTGAAATGGGCGTCAATAGCAGCCTGATCTTTCCAAACCTCCACAAACATGAACTTAGTTTCATCATAAGGATCCTGGAATAGCTGATAACTTATGCAGCCCGGCTCCATATTTGAACTGTCGACCATAGTTCTTGCAGCCTTAATGAAATCCTCCACACGTTCCTGTTTTAGAAATATGCTGGCATGAATGACACGCTGCTGGCATTCATTAACTGCCGCAGTGGAATCAGTTTCAGGAACTGTTACGGTTTTCTGCTTGTCGCACGATAACATAAGTGCAGTAATGCACGCCATTAGAATAAATCCTTTTTTCATGTGATTCAGTTTTGGTTTAAAAATAGTTATGTTAAATATTAGTATCCGAAATTAAAGCCAGGGTTGCGGCGACCGATGAAGCAACATTCAAGGACTCAACGTGAATTCGTTC
Organism: Bacteroidales bacterium; assembly: GCA_036257765.1. Classification (GTDB taxonomy): domain Bacteria; phylum Bacteroidota; class Bacteroidia; order Bacteroidales; family UBA10428; genus UBA5072. The sequence goes on along the minus strand of DATAEX010000076.1, from coordinate 2,323 downwards.
CGGTTTGCCGGCAGGGATGGTGACCTGTTTCTTAATGTATACAGTGTAACTTCCTTTAATTCCTTGTGACTCGTTTCCGAAGACTATAATTCCATTTTTAGTTCCTTTCAGTTCGGAAACAAGATCACCTTTCATAAAAGTTCCTGCAATAGTATAGTCCTTATTTGATGAAAGCTGTTTGAATAATTCTTCGAATTCAGAATAGTGTACTTTAATATTGAATACTGCTCCCATGGATGACTGAATTACTTTTGGATTATAAAGGTCTGCGCAAAGGGGACTGCAGAAAACATTCCGGATACCGAACCAGTCTGCCGTCCTTATTATGGTACCAAGATTTCCCGGATCCTGTATATTATCCAATGCCAGAGAAAAAGTATGTTCAATTTCAGTGAAATCGGGAGTAATGTGGGGTATATCCAAAAGAATTATGACCGGCGGAGATGTTTCAAATGTTGAAATCCTGTCAAGATCAGATGGATTTGCATTGTAAATATATTTCACCTTTTTAGTAAGTGTACTATTTGCAGCCAGCCATTCATCGGTGGCGATCAGTGTGTTTATATCAATAGTCTGGTTTTGCAGGGTATCCCTGACAATCTTGTCCCCTTCAGCAATAAACTGACCGTATTCTTCCCTGTATTTTTTCATCTTCAGTGAAGAAAGGTATTTGATCATACTTTTGCTAACAATCATTCGCCGGAATAATGTTTTAAAGGTATCAATTTCAGTCGAAATGTAATTTTGGTAAACACTTTTTACCTATTAAAGTTATCTTTGTGACTGATTACTAGTTAATACAGGCACACTATAAATCCAATACTTGTCATTTAATTCACATAGTAACCGGCCTGCAATACAGGGAATTCTGGTTGTAATAATCCTTGTGTCGTTTTCATGTTCTCCTGCAAAGCGGTTAACTGAAGGTCAGTATTTGTTGGGTAGAAACCACATTGAGGCATCAGAAAAACCTTTATCTGAATCTGAACTGAAGAGTTATATATTACAGAGGCCCAACAAGAGGCTTTTTGGAGCACGGTTCTATTTGTTTTTATATAACCTTGCGAATCCTGAAAAGCAAAAATGGCCTCACGGATGGCTGAGGAAGATAGGAGAAGAACCTGTTATATATGATTCGACCCTGACAAAAGGCAGCACACAGCAATTAAGCCAGTTTCTGGAAAACAAGGGTTTCTATAAGGCAGAAGTCTCGGATTCGGTATATTATAAAAAAAAGGATGCCATTGTAACCTATGGAATAGATTTTAATGAACCCTACAGGGTAAAGAGCATCAGGCGCACTTTTGAAGATACTTCGCTGGCATCAAAGGTTCTGGCTGACTCCTCCGCTTCATTGCTTAAGTTGAATATGCGATTTGATAAAGACCGGCTTCAGGAAGAAAGGACCCGGATTGAAACGTTATTAAAAGAACAGGGCTATTTTAATTTTTCAAAGGAATACATCTTTTATGATGCACTTACTGATCCGGATGATAACTCGGTAGAACTCACCATGCACATAAAGGAATACAGTGAGAGCACGCCCGACCCCTTCTCAAAGGTACGTGTTCATCCTATTTATAGAATCAGAAATATATTTGTTTATCCGAATTTCACGGATGCTGATTATTCACCCGACACCAAACCCGATACAGTTTTTTTCCGGAACATTTATTTTTTGAGTAATTCAAAGCCAAACTTTAAGCCAAATGCCATCGCAAGCCGGAATTATTTAATTCCGGGCGAGCTTTACAGGTTAAGCAATGTAAACCGGACTTACCGTAATGTTTCCTCTTTAAATATTGTGAGATTTACGAATATTTCATTCAGGGAAATTGATTCAATCCCAGCGTTCGGGCATGAAAAATACCTGGATGCACGGATAGAAATTACCCAGAAAAAACTCCAGTCATTTCAGGCAGAAATTGCGGGCACCAATTCTTCAGGGGATTTGGGAGTAAGAGGCAATCTTCTTTATTCGAATTTTAATCTCTTCAGGGGTGCAGAAGTATTTAACATGCGAATAACCGGTGCCATTGAATCACTTAAAAATCAAACCGACGGTAAATATAAAAGCATGAAGGAGATAGGGGCAGAATCTAGTATTATATTTCCGAAATTTTTTGTTCCGATCCCGCTTGAGGGTTTTGTAAAAAAATTCGCCCCCAAAACTTCGATCCTGGTTTCATTTAATTACCAGTCAAGGCCCGACTTTACCCGTTCTATAGCTAACAGTTCGTTTTCGTACAGGTGGAGCGGAAATAACTACCTAACGCATTCGGTGGTTCCGCTGGAATTTAGCTATGTAAACATTTACGAAAGT
>DATAEX010000242.1:0-2964 GCA_036257765.1 Bacteroidales bacterium | reverse complement strand
GCTGAAAGTGATCTTTCCAGCCTGAAGCCATTTTCAATACCTGAATTATCTGTCCACTGCAGACTTACTGAGTTGGAACTCTGTGATGTGCTTATCAAAGCTGATGGCGCATTAGGCAATGAATAAGCCGTTGTAACCTGAATCATGTTCGAGTAGACAGAATAACCGCTTGAATTGTAAGCACGTATTTTATAAGTATAGGTTGAATTTCCAATTAAGCCTTCCATATTATATGAAGTAATATTTGCCCCGGCTTGAAATTTTTGAATATTAGTCATGTTGTCTGGTCCTGTACGTTCAATCTCAAATCCCGACTCATTACCTGAATTATCATTCCAGCTTAATTTCACCGAACGATCAGTGAGACTACTAAATGTCAAATTAGAAGGCGCGGACGGCAAGGTTGCAGATGGTACAGAACTACCACTTTGCCTTGCAAAACAACTACGGCATATGAAATTCCTGGTGGAACCACTTCCGTTTGAGGTGTAATTCAGACTGAATCCGTTATGTATCCCTTGTCCCGCCTGCCATTCAATGGTGGCCGAATTACCCGAAATTTGAACGCTGCCAAGAGTGGTGTTTATGCCATTCTGAAAGGTCTGTTTCAGCACTTTACCAGTACCGGTCCCCTGGTATATTTTGAGTATTTGTTTATATCCTGTATAATTGATACCGGCATCAAATGAAAACTTAGAGACATTTATGCTTATTGAGGTTGCTCCGGAAACCTGAATAGTAGAAGTTTCAAGATTATCCGGGTGATTTACCGGGTGATAAAAAGCACAATGACTTGAGATGGTTCCCTGTGCATCGGTATAGTTTGTGGGGGTGAATTTGTTGGGCGGAACGGGATGGAATGAGGTGGCATTCGGGACCTCCAGTACTCTTCCTGCTTCGCTTGCACCAGAGCGATATCCGGCAGATCCTTTCGGGAAATAAAAAGCCGTTAGATTGTCGAATTTCATGAATGTATTGACAGGACTCGCATAATCTCTGCCACTTCCGCCAAAAAATACATTTAAATAGATATGTTCAATCAGGTATTCCGGATGGGCGGCATTGACGATTTTTGCATTGGTTTGCTGGTATACCATTACATTATTGTCATAAACTTCGAAAATGCCGTTCGACAAATCCCCGTCATTAATCTTTAACCTCAGGGACATCCTGCGCCATTGACCTTTGACAATGGTGGCGACACGGCTGCCATTTGGCCAACCGCCTGAAAAGGTGGAACCCTTAAAGTAATTATATGTGGATGACCAGCCGTCCTGGAACATAAAAATGGAAGCCCATCCGTCAACATCAGTGGCATCATTGTTGGGTATTGCTGTATTACTTCCTCCGGTAAATCCTCCGAAAAACTTACCTCCTCCATGATTATCTGCCCAACCAAAATCGAAATTAGGTGCTACATAATAATCCCAGCTCAAATAAAGTTCTTTATAAGCTGAATCCAGAGGAATTCTGTAATTACCGATACCGGATTCAGATCCAACAGTACCAGCCGGGAAATTTACGTATAGTACTTTTCCTTTTCCGCTTTCAGACTGTAAAGTATTCAATGGACTAAACCAGCCTGACGAAAAATACGGTGCCCAGGGTTGGGTGGAAGTGGCATTGTCAAAATTTTCTGAAAAAACAGTGATCGCCGATTGTCCGAAACCGATATTATACCAATTTAATATTATACCAAAAAGAACAGTAAGTATTAGTTTCGGATAAAATTGGGAAGTTTGATAAGTTAAGGAACATTGGGTGCTGGTAATAAAATTAACGTAACGTTTTTTCATACTTATTTTTGTTAAGTATTAAAAGATATTGACGAAGTGTCATTTTTCTTTGACGAAAAAACGAAATCTATTGATTGAAGGTTACACTACAGGAGGTGATATAAATCACTTTTTGCTAATATAGAATTAGACTAAACAAGGGTTTATTTTAATTTTAGCGATGACAGGAGGGTATATTATAAAGCCATGCTTCAGAGTATACATAGTGTATAATAAAGCATGGCTAAATAGAGATTATTACTTATCTGTATTTACTAATATGCAGATCGGGAAAGCTTCACTACGTGAGTTGAATTATCTTCCAACGTAATTTTCACTATGAACAGCTGACCTGTTGCAATAAGGTCATTTACAATAATATGATCGGATAATATATTATTCTTTTCATAGACTTTAGTTCCTGTTAAATTAAAGATTTGGATATCCTTAATTAATAAATCCGAATTTATTTCAAATTCATTCCTGAAAGGATTAGGATAAGCAATGGGTTGAGCTGCCTCCATTGATTGGGGAGTGGTTTCCTGAATAAAGGCAATTGAAGCGGCCTTTAGCCCGGGAAGGGTCGTTAGAGCTGAAACCTCTGCTGCAGAAAGGGCGCGGTCATAGAACCTGGTATCATCAAGATAGCCCAACATTGGATAGGCGATATTAGTCATCATACCAAGCCATACTGGAGAATTTGTTGAAAAGTCTGTCAGGATGGAGGATTCAGATGTCACATTTTTGCCGTTGAGATATATATTCCCTATTTTGTTTGTCCGATCAAGCACAACCGCAATATGGTTCCAGTTATTTACAGAAAAAGTTAAGGCAGGTGTCCGGATTAAACCAGACAAGCTTCCATTTCCTGTTTCAACAATTATTCTCCGATCTGATGTTCCATAACTATTTACGAAAATTTTAAATCCATTTCTTGTAGAACCGGATGAAGTGTTTGCTGCCAGAGTTTGAATATTCGAGTTACCTGAAGGAATATAAACCCAGGTGGCAAAAGAAAATTGGTTACCCAGGTTTAATGTACCCAGATTGACGTAATCGTTTATTCCATCGAGTTTTATACTTTTTGATCCTTCTTTACTCTTTGAATTGAACGATACCCCGTTTACTAAAACACCATTATGACCATTACCTGAAATATCACTGGCTGAGTTCTCGAATGTATAACGGG
>DATAEX010000235.1:0-4951 GCA_036257765.1 Bacteroidales bacterium | reverse complement strand
TTTGTGAAGATTTGTCCTAGGGTTCATCGTGGTAAATTTTAAAATATGCCGACGGCATATTTTTGTTTTAACTCAAAGGACGCAAAGGTTTCAAGAAGCACTCGAAGAATTAAGAACACTAAGGAAAAATGCCTATGGCATTTTTATGGTGCCTGGGCAATTACAAATTTTGTCATATCACTGGGTGAACTTAAAAAGTTTTAAATCTCGTAATGACTGAGAAAATCCGCTACTAAAAAGTTACTTCCTGTTATCATTACCAGATCTTCTTTGCTTGCTTTTAGCATAACAGCATCCCAGGCTTCCCTGATTCCGGCAAATGCCTTTCCGCTTAGTCCGTATTTCGAAGCTGTCAAATACAATTCCTTTTCATCCATTGTCCTTGGCACCGAAAGCCTTACAAAATAATACACTGCGTTAAGGGGAAGGCTTTTCATAATTCCTGTTACATCTTTATCGTTTACGAAACCAAGTATCATATGGAGCTGTTTATATGCAGTTTCATTAATTTGCTGCAACACAACCTTTATTCCTTCATAATTGTGTGCAGTATCGCAAATTACCAGTGGGTTCTTTTTTATTACCTGCCAGCGCCCCGCCAATTCCGTATTTTTTATTACATACTTAATGCCGGCATAAATATGTTTTTCTGCAACCTGCATTTGGCTTTCCTCAGTTAGTCTTGACAATTCTCCGAATGCAGCGAGTACCGATATTATATTTTTTCGTTGGTAGTGGCCCAGCAATCCGCACTTCAAATTACTATAGTATTCTTCATCTTCACGTTTTACATCGAATATCTGGTAATCGTCGGCCGGCATCTTACTACTATCAATTCTGAATAACTTATCCGCCAGGATCATCGGAGCCTGCAATTTTTTGCAGAAAGTCTGAAATACACGGATGGTTTCATCCTGTGTTTCACCTATAATTACCGGTATATTTTTTTTTATTATTCCGGCCTTCTCAGCAGCAATTTTTTCAAGAGTATCACCAAGTATTTCAGTATGATCCTTACCAATATTTGTTATTATTGATAATTCCGGTATTATAATGTTCGTTGCATCAAGGCGGCCTCCCAGTCCTACTTCAATTACAGCTAAATCTACCTTGCAGGCTTTAAAGTACTCGAAAGCCATAAATACGGAAATCTCGAAAAATGAAGGATCAAAAGTTTCGAAAAATTTTTTATGTAAATTAATGAAAGCGGTAATAAAGCTTTTTGAAATCATTTTGCCATTTACCCTTATCCGCTCCCTGAAATCGATCAGATGCGGGGAGGTATACAGACCGGTTTTGTATCCGGCTTCCTGTAAAACCGATGCAATCATATGGGAAACCGATCCTTTACCATTGGTCCCTGCAACATGTATGGTTTTAAAATGCCGGTGAGGATGATCAAAATATTCATCCAGTTTTAATGTATTATCAAGTCCTGTCCTGTAGGCAGCCTTTCCAATTCGTTGAAACATCGGAAGCTGTTTCATAATATAGGATAACGTTTCCTGATATTTCATTTTACCATTTTTCGAAGTGAATTCTTTCGCGATTGAAACGCTGTGGTTGCATTTTATTCTCAGCAGGATATCCGAGTGAAACAATGGAAAAACCTTTTATATGTGATGGCAGATTAAAAATTTCCCCTGCCATTTCCATGCGTTGCTGGCGGGGATAAAGACCTACCCATACACTGCCAATTCCCATGCTATAAGCCCTGAGCAGGATGTTTTGTGTTGCTGCAGCACAGTCAACCGGTCCGTAGCCTGTATCGTGCTGCAAATGCTCATCCCAGCAAACGAGTATTGCCGCGCCGGCCTGATGCAGCATTGATGCGTTGGGATGTTTTTCTGTAATAGTCCTGATTGTAGCTCTGTCCCTGAAAACAATAAAATGCCATGGTTGTTTATTTACCGCAGATGGTGCATACATTGCAGCTTTCAGCAATTCAGATATCTGATCGTCAGTTACCGGTTCATCTAAATATTGTCTGATGCTGCGACGGTTCAGAATGGCATCCTGTACTTCCATGTTGATAATTATTAATAAACCTTTCTGTGGAATATGTAAAAAATAGATAGTTTAAAGGCAGGTAAAAGTACTAAAAAATGCTATTGAAGCCTAAAGGATTATATCTGCGGCTGCAGGAAAGAGAGATAAGGCAATCAAATAAATTTCACCAAAACTCACAGGTATGGCTCTAAAGAAAAAGAAGGTCTTCGTACTCGATACGAATGTTCTGCTCCATGACTATTTGTGCATATACAATTTTCAGGAAAACAATGTGATAATTCCAATTACAGTCCTTGAAGAACTTGATAAATTCAAAAGAGGCAACGACATTATTAATTATCACGCACGCGAGTTTACCAGGGAACTTGATAAATTGTCGGGTGATAAGCTTTTTAACGGTGGAGTACCTCTGGGTAAAGGTCTGGGAAAATTAAGCATTGAAACAGGGAAGCCATTTTCCGGCCAGGTTCAATTGTCATTCCCGGAAAATACACCTGATCACAGGATTCTTGCAATCGCTGATCACGTGTACAGAAACAATACAGATAAGGATGTAGTGTTTATAAGCAAGGACATTAACCTGCGGATGAAAGCCAAGTCTATCGGCATCATGGCGCAGGACTATGAGAACGATAAAGTCAGGAATATTGATGAAATTTACCGGAGCGTAAGTACAATCGATAATCTGGATAGTCAGCTTATCATGAGAATGTATGAAAGTCCGGATGGCATTCCGTTAAATGATTTTAAGCTTCCTATAAACCCCTGTGCTAATCAGTATTTTATATTCAAGGGAAATACATCGAGTGCCCTGGCACACTACAATTCAAAAACAGGATTGATTAACAGGGTTGTAAAGCAAAAAACGTATGGGATAGAACCCCGGAACGCAGAACAAACTTTTGCCCTGGATGCTCTGCTGAGGGAAGAAGTGCAGCTTGTAACACTGACTGGTAAAGCCGGTACCGGTAAAACACTGCTTGCGCTTGCTGCTGCACTACAGCAAAGGCAGGAATATACGCAGATATTTCTGGCAAGGCCAATAGTACCCCTTGCAAACCGGGATATCGGATTCCTTCCCGGCGATATCAAGGAAAAGATCGGGCCTTATATGCTTCCCCTTTTCGATAACCTTGATGTGATAAAGAACAAGTTTACACAAACCAGCAAGGAATTTCAGAAAATCGAAGAAATGCTTAAAACGGAAAAACTTATTATAACTCCGCTTGCTTACATTAGGGGTAGAAGCCTTTCAAGAATTTTCTTTATTGTTGACGAAGCCCAAAACCTCACTCCTCATGAGGTAAAGACTATTATAACGCGGGCAGGTGAAGGCACTAAAATGGTATTCACCGGGGACATCGAACAGATTGATTCGCCCTATCTTGACGAAAAATCAAATGGTCTTAGTTACTTAACTGATAAAATGATTGGACAGGATCTTTTTGCACATGTAAATCTTGTGAAGGGTGAACGCAGCTATCTGGCAGAACTGGCCAGCCATTTGCTATAGAAAGTAGCTAAGTAATAATAAATGAATTACATTTGCATTCAAACTAATTGAGATTTCATGAAGCAGACGAAAATTCTGCATGTGGTAAGGCATGCGAAATCATCATGGGATTTTGACGGCTCAGCCGACATTGACAGAACATTAAAAGAAAGAGGCATCAGGAACGCATATGCAGTTTCACGTAAAATGAAATTCGGCAACCTGATTCCTGAAAAAATCCTTACCAGTCCGGCCATTCGTGCCCTTCATACAGCAGTAATATTTGCGAGGGTTTTTGAATATCCGCTCTCAAAACTGGAGATCAACCAGACTCTTTACGAATCATCAGCAGGTTCTATTTGCGATATGCTCAGAGCGCTTGATGATAATATGCGGACGGTTATGATTTTCGGCCATAATCCTGATTTTACCGAACTGGTCAATTCATTCGTTAAAAATCAAATAGAAAACCTGCCTACTTCAGGTGCTGCTTCCCTGGAATTCAATGTCACCCGGTGGAAAGACATCAGCAGAAATAACCTGGTGAAGGAATTGTTGATTTTCCCCGGCAAGGATGAATGACAGGTTTGGCGTAATATAATGACTATGAAGAAAAATCCGGCTCTGATACATCGCGAAATCAGCTGGCTTTCCTTTAATGAAAGGGTATTACAGGAGGCACAGGATCCGGATGTGCCATTGGTTGAAAGAATCAAGTTTCTCGGTATTTTTTCAAATAACCTTGATGAGTTCTTTAAAGTGCGCGTCGCCACCATCAAGAGAATGATCGATTATCAGCAGGGCAGCAAGAAAATTGAAGGTGAAAAGCCCAAGAAGCTGATGAGCATGATCCAGAAAAAAGTATTGCAACTCCAGAATAAGTTTGAATATACCTTTCAGAATATATTGAATGAATTAGAACACAGGGGCATTCTCATAATAAATGAGCTTGAGCTGAATCCAATGCAGGCAGAATTCGTGAGCCGTTATTTCGATGAAAATGTATTCCCGGTTCTTTCACCAATTATCCTCAGTAATGTGGAAAAGTTCCCTTACATGAAGGATAAATCCATTTATCTGATTGTTCATCTTACGAGCAGCGAACCTGATGTAAAATCGGATTACGCGCTTATTGAGATCCCTACAAACGTTTTGCCACGGTTTATTGTGCTTCCATCGGAAAACGAGAAAAAGTTTGTAATCCTGCTCGAAGATGTTATTCGTTATTCACTCGATGATGTTTTTGCGCTATTGAAATTTGATCATTTTGAATCCTGGATCATTAAACTTACCAGGGATGCCGAACTCGATATGGATAACGACATATCAAAAAGTTTCCTTGAAGTTATATCAAAAGGCCTGAACAGCAGGAAGACAGGACAACCGGTACGTTTTGTTTTTGATAATGCCATTTCCAGGGAATTGCTTGAATATCTTGTTGAAAGGCTT